>CAYNPZ010000006.1:40585-47079 GCA_964399175.1 uncultured Bacteroidales bacterium
CAGCAATAATATATATTCCATTGCACAAAAATACAAAATCTATACCTAAAATTTAAACAGTTATTTGTTAATAAAGTTTGAAATAATGTAAGGACTTACCCAAAAATATTGAATCGATTTTAGTAAATTTGTGGCTGATTTACTTACAGTTAAATTGTTTGTATCAAATTGATAATAAGATTATGGCAGAGGAAGAAAGGCTCATAAAGATTAACATTGAAGATGAAATGAAGTCCGCTTACATCGATTATTCGATGAGTGTAATCGTTTCGCGGGCTTTACCGGATGTAAGAGATGGATTAAAACCCGTTCAGCGAAGGGTTTTATTTGGGATGTCGGAACTTGGTCTTTATCAGAACAGAGCTTACAAAAAATCGGCCAGAATTGTAGGGGAGGTTCTGGGTAAATATCATCCTCATGGCGATTCTTCCGTATACGAATCGATGGTGCGCATGGCTCAGCCCTGGTCACTTCGTTATCCGCTGGTTGACGGCCAGGGAAATTTCGGATCAATGGACGGCGACGGACCTGCGGCTATGCGGTATACAGAAGCCCGGCTGCAGAAAATCTCAGCCGAAACTTTAAAAGATATTGACAAAGAGACAGTCGATTTTCAGCTAAACTTTGATGATACGCTGAAAGAGCCTGCAGTACTGCCTACCAGAATTCCCAATCTTCTTATCAACGGAGCCTCGGGAATTGCTGTGGGAATGGCGACCAATATGCCGCCTCACAATCTTACCAACACCATTGATGCCATTATACAATATATTGACAATCGTGAGGTTTCAGTTGATGAGCTGGCAGAGACCATTCAGGCTCCCGATTTCCCAACCGGCGGCATCATTTACGGTATGCAGGGAGTCAAAGATGCTTACCGGACAGGAAAGGGCAAGGTGGTGCTGAGAGGAAATGCCACCATAGAAACTGATAACAGCGGTAAGGAAAGAATCGTGGTGACCGAAGTGCCCTATATGGTCAATAAGGCAGAGATGATCAGGAAAACGGCCGACCTGATCAATGATAAGAAAATTGAAGGCGTGGCCAATGTCAATGATGAATCCGACCGCGAAGGAACCCGCATCGTGTATGACCTGAAGCGGGATGCAGTGGCCAACATAGTATTGAACAAGCTGTACAAGCAGACGCAGCTCCAAACCAGCTTCGGGGTGAACAACATTGCACTGGTCAACGGCCGGCCAAAACTGCTCAATCTGAAAGACCTTATCACAAAATTTTTTGAGCACCGTCATGAAGTGGTCGTTCGTCGCACCCAATATGAATTGCGCCAGGCTGAAGAGCGAGCTCATATCCTGGAAGGTTTGCTTGTGGCCCTGGATCATCTGGATGAAGTAATCTCGCTGATCCGCAATTCCGATACTCCTGAAACAGCCAGAAATGAACTGATGAGCCAGTATGAGCTTACCGAAGTACAAGCCCGGGCCATTTTGGATATGCGTCTGCAAAAACTTACCGGCCTTGAGAGAAACAAGGTCAAGGAAGAACACGCCGAACTCCTGAAACAGATCAATTACCTGAAGAGCGTGCTTGAAGATGAAGGCCTTCGTTATAAAATCATAAAAGACGAGCTGCTTGAAGTGAAAGAGCAGTATGGGGATGAACGGAGAACGGCCATTGAATATGAAGCGGGTGAATTCAACCCCGAGGACTTTTATGCCGATGAAGATATGGTGGTGACCATATCCCACATGGGTTATATCAAAAGAACCCCTGTAACCGAATACAAGAAACAGGGCAGGGGAGGCGTCGGTGTCAGGGGAAGCAATACCCGCGAGCAGGATTTTCTGGAACACATGTTCATCGCTTCCATGCACAACACCATCCTGTTCTTCACTGAAGCCGGACGCTGCTATTGGCTGAAGGTCTATGAAATCCCGGAAGGATCAAAGAACTCTAAAGGCCGGGCCATTCAGAATCTGATCAATATAGCTCCGGAAGATAAAGTGAAAGCCCATATCAATGTCAAAACCCTTCAGGATGAAGATTATGTAAAGAACAACTATATTCTGCTTTGCACCAAGCGCGGAGTGATCAAGAAAACTTCCCTGGAGGCCTATTCACGACCCCGGCAGAATGGGGTAAATGCCATTACCATAAGGGAAGGAGATCAACTTCTCGAAGCCAAGCTTACTACCGGAGAAAGCGACATCATTCTTGCTTCCAAAGAAGGAAAAGCCATCCGGTTCAATGAAAAGAATGTCAGGGCTGTAGGAAGGACCGCTGCCGGAGTAAGGGGAATGACACTCGCTTCAGAAAACGACGAGATAGTGGGAATGGTTTGTATTGAAGAAGGAGAGGAGAACATCCTGGTTGTTTCCGAAAAAGGCTTTGGAAAACGATCCAGACTGGAGGATTACAGAGTCACCAACCGTGGCGGCAAGGGTGTCAAAACGCTGAACATTACGAAACGAACCGGAAAGCTGGTGGCCATTAAAGGGGTTGCCGACAAAAACGACCTGATGATCATTAATCGTTCCGGTATGACCATTCGCCTGGCGGTTTCAGATATCCGGGTAACCGGTAGAGCTGCTCAGGGAGTAAAGTTGCTTAACCTGAGGAACGGGGATTCAATTGCAGCTGTCAGTCAAATTCGCTTGGAAGAGAGTGAAGACGATCAGTTCGGACAAGAAGACAGTAACGGAAGTCATAATGGCAGTAATGGCAACCCTGAAGAACATGAGGAATAAAGTGGCCCGACATAATTTCATTTCAATATTTTATGGTAAATTTTCACGAAATTCACTATAAAAGTTATAATTTTGCCGCAACAACAAAGTGGAACCAAAAATCAAAAATGAATAGCATGAAACAAAGAAGAAAATTATTTCCAGCCTTAATTGTCGGACTCATTGCAATGGCAATTGCAAGCTGCAGCGATAAAATGTACGTTAATCGGGCAATAACCTGGGCTGAAGACGGCGAAAGACTGGATACGGCATTGAAGTCCGTGGAGAAAGCCACGAAACTGGAAGATACCAAGGACTGGCCAAAAACTTACTATGGCAAGGGGTATGTATATCAAAAGATATACGAAACGGACAACAGCGAATTTAATGATCTGGTGGAAGATCCCTTGTTCAAGGCTTTTGATCAGTACAAAAAAGCCTATAAAATGGATGAAGAGGATAAATTTACAGGCAGCATCGATGCAGCCATGTTCAACCTCCATAAGTATTTCATCAATGATGGTGTACAGGCATTCAAGGAACAGGACTACGAAGGAGCTTTAAACAACTTCGAATATGCCCTGAAGGTATCCGATATGCCGGTATTTGAAGGCCAGGTGGATACGGCCATTATGTTTAATGCCGGTATTGCAGCACAGAATATGAAAGACTGGGAAACAGCCGCCAAATATTACGACAGTGCTGCTAGTTATAACTATGGAGAAGAGAGAACGTATCTGCTTCTTAATAATGCTTATTTTCAGGCCGGGGATACCGCCAAGGGAGTGGAAGCCTTAAAAGAAGGTTTCAAAAAATACCCCGAAAATCAAGACATGCTGGCAAGCCTTATCAATCACTATTTGCTGGAAAGCGATAATACGAAAGAAGCACTGAAATACGTTCAGGAAGCTCAGAAGCAATATCCTGAAAATCCTCAGTACTTTGCTGCCGAAGGACAGATATACGACCAGATGGGAAAGAATGAAAAAGCTAAGGAAAAATATAAACAAGCCCTCGAGCGGGATCCGAAATTGCATATGGCGCTTTACAACCTCGGGGTGCTATACTTTAACGAAGGAGTGGACCTTGTAACGAAAGCCAATAAGATTAAAGATGATGCCAAATATGAGAAAATGAGATCTCAGGCAAATGAGTATTTCAAACAGGCACTGCCGTATATGGAAAGAGCCCTTGAGGTGAAACCGCAGAATCAAAATGTGCTCAGTACACTAAAGACGCTTTATTACCGCCTGCGTACTGAAGATGAAAAATACATCAAAAAGTACAAGCAGGTAAACAAGAAGCTGAAACAGTTGAAAGGCAGCAGCGGCGAGGAAGGCCAACAGAGTCAGTAAAATCAGTAACGTATAAATAAATTGGAGGGGAGTCTATTGAATTCTCCTTCAATTTTTCATAACCTATTTAACATAATATTAATTATTGGACAAAAATAAATTTGGAACACAGATGACACAGATTTGACGGATTAACGCAGATAATTTCTTTTACTTTGTGTTCCTTAGCGCATTGCTTTCTCAAAGGTATAAGAATGATTTTGGGACAGGCTTTTTCAACCCTCAAACATTTTTATTAATCTTTTCTGAATGGTTGTATATTTTTTCAATGGCTCTGACAATGTTATCTACATCGGATTTCCCTCCAAGCAACACCGTTTGAAACATTCCTACTGCTTCTTCATTGCATAGCCTGTCATTTTCGGGGCATTGATTGCGCGCCACATAGCTGTCAAAATCCAGCATATCTGCGGGAAAAACCCTTTGAAACATTTTCCATTGGAATGCATCCTTGAAATAAGGCATATTATTAAGGGGTGAATATCCAGATGAACCGGGAATGCCTTCCGCATTAAGTGCCTTAAGAAATTTTTCCCTTGATAATCCTTTGAATTCTTTCTTCTTATAACGGAAAGGAAAAAGATGATATACTGCCCGGGTAACATGACCATACAATTCTACGGGTAAAATTCCGGGAATATTTCTCAACTGTTTACGCAGATATTCTCCATTCGACCAGCGGCGCTTCGTCTGTTCTTCCAGCCGTTTTAACATCGTCAGCCCAATTGCTGCCTGATATTCGGTCATGCGGTTGTTGGTCCCAACCAATGGGTAGCCACCTTCTTCCGAC
The DNA here is from genome assembly GCA_964399175.1 of uncultured Bacteroidales bacterium. GTDB lineage: Bacteria > Bacteroidota > Bacteroidia > Bacteroidales > UBA12077 > JAGXLC01. Next base: position 45,418 of record CAYNPZ010000006.1, read on the forward strand.
CTGACTGTACCATGAGAACGACCATTGTTATGATGAGAGAAACAACGATCCATAAACGCTTCATCATCACTCACAATGGCTCCTCCTTCGCCAATGGGAAGATGCTTCGAATTTTGAAAACTGAAACAGCCTGCAACGCCGAAAGTTCCCATTTTCCTGCCATCTATCTCCGCCAGCCAGGCCTGACAGGCATCTTCCACCACTGGTAAATCATGCTGTTTTGCAACATCCATGATTTTTTCCATATCCGCAGGAATTCCATAAATATGCACCGGTAATATGGCTCTTGTGCGGGAAGTAATCTTTTGTTCAATCTTATCCGCATCAATTTGAAAGGTAGCAGGATCGGTATCAACAAAAACCGGCATGGCTCCAACCAAAAGGATAGCCTGAATGGTAGCGATGAAGGTATAGGGCGAAACAATTACTTCATCCCCCGGTCCGATATCCAGCCTGAAAAGTGCAATAATTAAAGAATTCGTACCATTAACAGTGGCCACACATCGCTTTGATCCAATCTTTTCCGCCCATTTACTTTCAAATTCTTCAACAACCTCCCCTGCCCCACGCCACCAATCGCCGCTTCGGAGAACTTTCACAACCCGTTCTTCATCTTGTTCGGGTTTCCATACCGGCCAGTCCGGCCATTCCTTCTCCCGTACGGGCTGACCTCCCAGAATGGCAGGCGTGGATGCATCTTTTGCACAGCTACTCATTAAATTTGGTGTCGCACTGGCTGCTAATCCTATCCCAAGACCAGTCAGTGCACTTTTTTTAAGAAAAGTTCTTCTTGAATACTTTTTGTTTTCCATAGACATGGATTTTTGTTATTAGCTGGATTTTATTCCATCCCAATATAACGATTTTTTTTATCGCCTGCAACTTCACAACGAAATTTCCATCTCCTTACCTTACTTACCTTTCCCCGTGTAATTTTTCAAATCTTCACCCAATCCGAAGCAAAATCTGTACATTTGTTCTGTCAATTTATCATCACAAACCATTTAAACCCATGAAGCAAATTGCATTATTCTTTCTAATGTTCATTTTCACGAGTCATTCTGCAAATGCAGCCCAAAACAATCAAAACCCCATCCGCCTTGCAGTTGCCGGCATGAGCCACGGTCATATTTCCTTTGTTCTGGACCGCCCTGATAAAGGCTACTTTGAGCTGGCTGGTGTTTATGACTCCAGCCGCATTGTGACTCAAAAGCGGGCTGATCAGTTCAATTTATCGGATAACTTGATTTATCATAATCTGGGAGTCATGCTGGATGAAACCCAACCTGAAGCCGTTGTTGCTTTTGGCTCGATCCATGCCCACATGGCAGTTGTTGAAGCCTGCGCTCCCCGCGGTATCGATGTAATGGTTGAAAAGCCGCTGGCCGTGAGTATGGAACACGCCCGACGGATGGCGGAACTAGCCAAAAAGCACGACATTCATCTGCTCACCAATTACGAAACTTCCTGGTATCCCACCACCGCCAAATCAATGAATATGGTCCGCCAGGATAATTTTGCAGGTCAGCTGCGAAAGGTGGTTTTTCATCATGGACACCGGGGACCGGTAGAAATTGGCTGCAGCCAGATCTTCCTGGAGTGGCTCACCGACCCGGTTCTGAATGGCGGCGGAGCGATCGTCGATTTTGGCTGCTACGGGGC
>CAYNPZ010000006.1:47089-48059 GCA_964399175.1 uncultured Bacteroidales bacterium
TCACCAATGGTAAAAAGCCGGTTTCGGTCACTGCAGTCACCCGGCATTATAAGCCCGAAGTTTATCCGGAAGTGGATGATGAGGCCACCATCATTGTCTCCTATCCCGAATCGCAATGCATCATTCAGGCTTCCTGGAACTGGCCCTTCAGCCGAAAAGATATGGAAATTTACGGAACAAGCGGTTACATCAAAGCCGATGATAGCCAGAATATGCGCATCCGTTCAGAAAAAACAGACGGCGAAAAAAAGCGGCGGATTACTGCCGGTGATGTTAATGTATATGAAGACCCGTTTATTTACTTCGCTGATGTGATTAACGGAAAGATAAAAGTTCCCCCATATGGCTTGTATTCTCTGGAAAACAACCTGCGGGTGGTTGAGATCCTTGATGCCGCCCGTCAATCGGCTGAAACGGGTAAAACTGTTTATCTGAAGTAACAAATCTCCTGGCAGGTCTTTTTACTTCAAAGTTATTGGTCTTTTTATACTGCCGGCAGTTTAAACATGCTTCCGGAAATTTCCAGGTGCTGGCGTCAATAAAAAAACTACTGTCAACGAAGGATAAAGTCTGGCAAACGTTTACAATTGCTTCCGTGAATTTCTAAATGCTGCCGGCTATTGATCAATCACTGTTCTAATTTTACGAAAGCTGACGGCAATTTAAAAATCCTGCTGATAATTTACCATCACTGCCAATCATTTCAAACTGCTGCCGGCAATTATCACGCGGTGATAATTGCCGGCAGTAAAAATAAAATCATGCCAGTAACTTTTAATTGATGGCAGCAAAAATAGAATACCGGCAGAAAATTTTAATTGCTCGCAGTAATTTTAAATGATAGCCAGCAAAAATCAGAATGCTGCCGGTAAAATTAAATCCCTGGCAGTGGTTGAAAATTGATAACAGTAAAAACAGATTACCGGCAGTAAATTCAAATGTTTGCCAGCAAAATTAAATCTCTGGCAGT
>CAYNPZ010000007.1:0-19097 GCA_964399175.1 uncultured Bacteroidales bacterium
GACAACCGCAACGGAAGCCTGGATTATTTTCTTACCAATCTGAAAACGGCATTGAAACCTGGTGGTAGGTTGGTTATAGAAGAAGACGTTATCTTTTCTGAGGCGGAAATCCGGCAGGATGAAGCAGTAAAAAATCAGGTTGACGAGGTCAGAAAAAAACAGCCTGTTTTCAATACCTACATGGAATTTGCCCGGCAAACGCAACGCGACATTCTCACCATCATTGACTTTTTGTCAAACACTCTGGTGGTTGGGGTGCTTGATATGTCTTTTCCATGCAGTTTTCAAACCCTTGCGGGATGGCAAGAGGCTTTTAGAGAGAAAGGCTTTGTCATTGAAAAGATCAAAGTGGAGGGCTTTGTACCCTACCGGTTCAATCAGTCCTCCCATGTCATTTTTGTACTGAGAAAATAATGGCTTGCGAATCAACCCGTATTGTAAACAACTTGATTTATTCAGCAACAAAGAAAAAAACTTTAACTCTGGCACTGGCCGATCAACTCCCTTTTTTTCAAGGGAGGTAAGGGAGGGTACGCCAACTCAGAAGATTCAAAATAATTTAGTATCATCTGCCAAATATTAGAAACAATAAGGTTCTTGTTATTTTTCTTCCTATAATTCTACCAAACGAAAGTTGAAACGCTACCTCGTAAGTTTTTTGTATTTGATGCGCCTGGGAATGATATCCCCTCCCAGCCGCTTTCTCAGGTTTTCTTCATATTCACTAAATGAGCCCTCAAAAAAGCGAACCGACGAGTTCCCTTCAAAAGCCAGAATATGGGTACAGATTCTGTCAAGGAACCAGCGGTCATGAGAGATCACAATGGCACATCCGGCGAAGTTCTCTATTCCTTCTTCCAGTGCACGCAAGGTGTTTACATCAAGATCGTTGGTAGGTTCGTCCAGAAGCATCACGTTGGCCTCGGTTTTTAGTGTCATCGCCAGATGAAGCCGGTTTCTTTCTCCACCGGAGAGCACGCCCACTTTTTTCTGCTGGTCGGGGCCGGTAAAGTTGAAGCGGCTCACATAGGCCCTTGCGTTTATGGATTGACCGCCCATTTCAATGGTGTCCTCGCCTCCGCTTATCACCTCATAAACTGTTTTCTCGGGGTCGATCTCGGCGTGTTCCTGGTCTACATATCCCAATTTAACGGTGTCTCCTATTTTTAATTCTCCCGAGTCGGGTTTTTCTTCCCCAAGGATCATCCTGAAAAGCGTTGTTTTCCCTGCTCCGTTTGGGCCTATAACCCCAACAACGCCTGCCTGCGGAAGATTGAAGTTCATGTTTTCAAACAGCAGTTTTCCCTCATATGCCTTGGAAACATCGATGGCTTCAATCACCTCTTTGCCCAGGCGCGGGCCATTGGGAATGGGAATTTCCACCTTTGCCTCCTTTTCCTTGATGTCTTGGTTAAGCAGAGTCTCATAGTTGTTCAGTCGGGCTTTACCTTTGCTTTGTCTTCCTTTCGGTCCTTTTTTACTCCACTCCAGCTCACGTTGCAGAGCTTTCTGGCGTTTGCTTTCCTGTTTTTCTTCCTGGGCCAGTCGATTGATCTTTTGTTCCAGCCATTCCGAATAATTTCCGCGGAAAGGAATGCCTTCTCCCCGGTCAAGCTCAAGGATCCATCCGGCTACGTTATCAAGAAAATACCGGTCGTGGGTAACAGCAATGACGGTTCCCTTATATTGCTGAAGGTGTTGTTCCAGCCAGTGCACCGATTCTGCATCCAGATGGTTGGTGGGCTCATCCAGCAGCAATATATCCGGCTCCTGCAAAAGAAGCCTGCATAGAGCAACCCTTCTTTTTTCACCCCCGGAAATAACGCTAATGGGAGTATCGCCTTCAGGGGTACGAAGGGCATCCATTGCCAACTGAAGTTTGGAATCCAGATCCCAGGCATCTCTTTGCTCTATCTTTTCCTGAACCTGGCTCTGTTTTTCTATGAGCTTATTCATTTTATCCGGATCATTCATCACTTCTTCATCCATAAACTGATTGCTGAGTTCTTCGTATTCCTTCAACAGGTCAGCAGATTCCTTTACCCCTTCCTTTACCACTTCCTCAACGGTTTTGTTTTCATCCAGTTTGGGTTCCTGAGGAAGATAACCTACTGAATATCCCGGGGAGAATGCTACTTCACCTTCGTATTCCTGGTCAAGTCCCGCAATTATCCTGAGTACCGTAGACTTTCCGGCACCGTTCAATCCCAGGATACCAATCTTTGCTCCGTAAAAAAATGAGAGGTAGATATTTTTTAATATTTGTTTCCCTTTTGGTGTTTGCTTGTTTACATTCACCATTGAAAAAATTACCTTCTTGTCTTCTGACATAAGCCTTCTTTAATTTGGTGTGACGATTTGAGACCTCCTTATTTATAAGTTTGCGAAATTAGTGAAAATATAAGATGAACAATGATTTTTAGCTGAAAATGATTGCGATTCGCTGAGATATTTAAATCCTCGGTACAGGTTTTTAACTATTCACTGAACAAATTGACTAACCACTTTAAATATTTAAATCATTGCCTTAATTTTTTAAACATGATGATTTGCCTGGAAATAGGTTCAGCTGATGGAACTATTTTTATCTGATCTAATCATATACAATGGAGATTACAAACTTCAGCCGATTCAGGGTTTTAACTTTTCTATGGAAATCGCTTTTCAGGGGATCGATGGTTTTTATTTCTGCAAATGGATTTTCATTAAAAAATTGATCGATCTTTTTTTCGAAATCATAAATTCCTTGAGCGTGAATGGTATGTTCCTTCATCAAAACAGAGTTTGAAATCTTTTATATATGGGAATTTACGGGAAAAAGACAAAAAGGTTTTTTAAAAAACCCGTTAAAATAAGCGGTAAACGTAAATTTTTCCAGTTTTTAAAACCTTAAATGGCTTGGATTTTGCATGGGTAATGAAAATTTAGAAAATGAAGAGGATGTCTGATGACATCCTCTCCCAGCTAATCGGTATTTAAGGTGTTTTGTATCAATTCCTACTTTGCCCACCAAAGTTTGGTATCCTTAAGGATGCTGTTATTTAATCAAATTACACTATTTTCGCTCTGATTGGTATATAATATATAAACCATCTAAACATAGTGAGAATGAAAAACGAAGTTCGTCAGGATATTGAAAGAATGATAAAAACAGATGATCTGTAGGGTTTATTGGGAAAAGCCGGTAAATTACATGGCCATTCATGAATTCAAAATCAATTAAAATAATAAGAACATGTATCTTTTCAAAATGGAGTATCTTTTTGCATTAATGATCAGTGTGCTGATGCTCGGTACTACACTTTCTTCCTGCACCGGCCCGGGTGAGAAATCAAAGGATGAAGGTGATGAAAATGAAACCTGGGCAGAAAAGCTGGGTTATCCCTCGGGAAAAAAGGTCCTTATACTACATGCCGACGATGCCGGGATGTCTGTTGAAGCCAACGAAGCCATTAAAGAGATGCTTGAAAAAGACCGGATACAGTCAACTGCTGTTATGATGCCGTGCCCTGCAGCCGAGTCAATGATCCGCTGGGCGAAAGATCATCCGGAGGAAGATGTGGGATTGCATTTAACCCACACCAGTGAATGGGAAACCTGGCGCTGGGGTCCGGTAAGCGATAGGCAAGAGGTACCGGGGCTGATAGATCCTGAAGGTAAATTATGGCACAGTGTCCCCCAGGTAGTGGAAAATGCCGATGCAGAAGAAGTAGAGAAAGAGATCCGGGCACAAATTGAGAAGGCCATTTCCCTTGGTTATAAGCCTGATCATATCGATACCCATATGGGCACCCTCTATGCCACTCCTGAGTATGTAAAGGCTTTTTTCAGCGTAGCAGAAGAATACGAAATACCTGCCAATGCCATTGATCTTTCCAATCCCCGTGTTGCAGATAAATACCGGGAGCAGGGATATCCCATAAATGATGAAGTCATTCGGCTTATTAAAAATTACCCGATGCCCAAGGTGGACAATTTCACCAGTGCACCCAAAGGCTCAACCTATGAAGAGAAAATTGAAAATTTTAAGAAATTGGTTCAAAACCTGAGGCCCGGGTTGACGGAGATCATCTTCCATCCTTCGGAGGAAACCGATGACCTGAAAGATATCACCAATTCCTGGCAGCAAAGGGTATGGGAGAAGAAGATGTTTGGAGATCCCGAACTTCAGGAATTTTTTGAAACAGAAGGTATCGTCTTCACCAACTGGAAAGAGATTATGGAAAGATTCAATGAACGGAGCCTCTGAATGACTGTAATTTCGTACACAGTTACACCAAAAATTTACCGTTCCGTTGGTTTTCCTTTACCTCCCGTTCAGATTCTGGAGGGTTTCAAACAGTTGTAAAATTTTTTAAAATTATTTGGATTTGTACGGAACATTTCCGTACATTGGTCGTTATTAATATACAAATTGAAAATACATTTTCAGTTTAATTCATTAAATTAAAAACCTATGAAACCTCAAAACACAAAAGATGAAAGAATTGATTTAAGGCTTACTTCTGAGGAAAAGGAATTATTAAAAAAAGCTCAAAAATTGAGGGGGGAAAAGTCTATTTCCGCTTTCGTTACACGAGTGACAATACACAAAGCCAAGGAGATTATAGAAAAGGAAAATGAAATACTTGCCAGTGAAAGAGACAAAAAAATCTTTTTTGATGCAGTTTTAGCGGATCAAGAACCCAATCAAAAATTAAAAGAAGCAGCTAAAAAGTATAAGTCATTACAAAAAAGTTAGATGCCATTACAAATATTCCTTTTAGATACAAGTATCCATGAGAGAAGCAATTTCAAGTGTGAAGATGAATCTCTGATAAGGTATTTACATCACCACGCTAACCAAGATATGAAGAAAAATCTTACAGCTTGTTTTGTGCTTGTCGATGAAGATAGTGGCGACAATTCAGTTAAAGGATATTATACCTTAGCAAACGAAAGTATTAGTAAAGACAAGGTTCCTGAAAAGTATAAAAAAAAGATTCCATATAAATATAATGTACCTGTTACCTTATTAGGACGACTGGCACGAGACATAAGTATGAAAGGGAAGGGAATCGGAGAATATCTTCTTATGGATGCACTTAATAGGAGTTACAGAATCTCTCAAAGTGAAATTGGCTCAATGGCTGTTGTTGTGGATTCCATTAATGATAAAGCAATTGAGTTTTATTCTAAATATGGTTTTTGGTCTTTACCTGATAGTCATAGAATGTTCTTACCTATTATATGAGGCTTCCCGCATGGCCTTGAGATTTGCAGGAGGGGTATTGACTGTAATTTCGCACCCTGCTGAAAGGATATATTGGCGGTGTTTTTCATTGTTAACAAGTGTCCTGGAGATTTTTTTCACTTCTTCATACGAGCCATCCTGGATATCCATAGGGTTGATGTTGCCGCAACGAATCACACCCGGTCCGACAATATTATAAGCCTCTTCAAGATCTACCTGCCAGTCGAGGTCAAGGATATCAACCCCCAGATCTTTGATTTCACTTAGCAGATGGGTTATATCGCCGCAAATATGCAGTTTTACCAGACCATCCTGCTCATGAATGAAATCCACAATTTCTTTTTGACGATCCTTTACAAAAGTTGTATAGGTGGCAGGATCAATCTGTGAGCAGATGGCATCTCCCATACCGATGATATCGCATCCGGCCTCCAGTTGAGCTTTAGCAAAGTCTTTTGCCGTAACCACACATTTATCCAGCAAAATGTTAGACAAATCCGGATCGGTCATCAGATGCATCAGCATTTCAGATACCCCTGCAAGGTCTGCAGCTTCGGCAAGCGGTCCCTCTATCCATCCAATGACCGGCACTTCTCCCCTTAATAATTGCTGGTAGTATTCGGCGCCTTTGATTCGGTCAAGGGTGCGTTCTGCTTTATAGATATCAGGGTTCCTGAGGGCCTGAACGTCTTCATAGGAAGTAACAATCTTTGCATTACACCGGGGCACAGCCTCAGGCAGAAACTCAACCGGTGCACCGAAAGCTGAAGTCTCCCGGTATGGGTCCGATATCAGCCCCACCATATCGGTGTCGAAATCTTCCATTAAACGCATGTTAGATTCAACAAGGACCCTGTAGTCAGAAGCCAGCTCTCCGTATGTATGGCCTGCATAACGGGCAGCAAAGTGCATCACGATCGGACGGAAAAGCCTCCGGTCTATCTTTTTACCTTTAAAGAACAGGTTAAAACGCTCCTTTTTATTCATATAAACCATTATTTAATCTTCGAAATAAATATAAATGAAAAAATCTGAAAAAGAATGGAGAAAGTATTCTCTGATCAAAAGAATGTTTGCAGCATTTAATGGGCGGCTTGAGATCAACTATCCCAATAACGACCATCCCATTTTGCAGATTTTTATAAGTTACCGGGAGCAGTTTCTTGACATGCTGATCGAAGATGAAAAACTAAAAGAGAAAATATTTAATAAAAAATAGGTCCCCAAGTAATTGAAGATTAACTGTATTTATAGTTGAATTTCAGAGCATTTTTTATTCTACAATAGAAATTGATTCATTTGGCGATAGATTTTCAATCAATGATTTTTTGGAGTATAATGTCTTAGAAATTATTCGTTTAGAGCAACCAATAATTTATACCCTTATTAAATGATGAATGAGTACAATACATAAGCTGTATTAAAGTTTGAATATAGGAATCTACTCAAACCCTAAGCATATGGTATCTCAAAAAACATTCAAACAAACACATAATCATCTGAAAGATCATATAAAAGAAGTTGTTAACGGAACCCGCAGGTTTGAAAACGTTTATCAGTCCCTTACCCGGATGATCCTCGGCGATCCCAACAACATTGAAAAGAAATTTGTCAACGGTAAAAACCTGTATGACTATAAGGTTCTACGGCAGGGAGATAAACATATTGTAGGCATGTTTGAAGAGGTCAACAGCTTTGTCTCCTTCGTTAAAGATGCTGCTGAAGGAGGCTCTTCCAGCGAAATGGCTTTTGTTCTGATCGGGGAACCTGGCAACGGCAAAACGTTCTTTGTCGACTATATTAGTAAGCTGTACAGGAACTTCATTGCCCAGCCGGAAAACAGACGATACACATTCCGGGTTAAAAATATGGATAAGATTGGAGGGTATGGCAAAATCACCGAGATAGAGTCCCAGACTTATGAGGATCCGATGATCCTGGCCATGAATTTGTATGAGAATACGGAAGACAATGTGCAGTTCCTCAAAGATATGGGTGCTACGCAGGAACAGGTTGATGAATTCTATCAGAATTACCGACCTTTGGGTGCATGTTCCTATTATATTCTGAATCAGGTTATAGATCATCTGAACGGGGATATGGAAAAGCTGCTGGATGAATATATCGATATTGTTCCTGTTCCTGTAAGTGAATCCCGCGGTACTTTAACCGGAAAATATGCGGCTAAGGATAAAATCACCTCTTCATCGGTTGATCTGATCGGTGATGAGTCAGTTTCCAGGCTTCTTCACATCAACGATCCACACAATCCTTACCGGTTTGATCTCAGGCGAGGTGCCCTGGCCCGTGTTGCAGGAGGAGGCATTCACTTTGCCGATGAAATATTTAAGAATAAAAGAGACCTTGTTCAAATTTATCTTGGCGTGATACAAAACCGGAGTATAGAAATAGAAGGATTTAAATGGCCATTGGATACCCTGGTTATTGCAACCAGCAACAACTCCGAATTCGCCAAGTTTCTGGAAGAAAAAGAGCAGGCTCCTATTGTCGACAGGTGTAAGCTGACCTATATGTCACACAATACCGATTATCACCTGCAACAGGAATTGACCCGGTATGCAATTGGTAATCGCAACAAAACGACGCTTACCAATGAAAAGATGCATATCGATCCGAACTTAAATTATGCCATTTCTGTGGCCTTTGTTTTAACCCGGATGCCCCAGAACGATAAGCTCGATCCGGTGGAAACAATGAAACTGGCTGCAGGGGAAGTGGCCGGCGAAAAAAGCATCAAAACTCTTACTGAGGTCATCAACGATCTGAATAATGATCCGGATATAACCAAGCGGTTTGGTCAAAAAGGATTGGGGCACCGAAATCTGGGAAGAGCCATTCAGATACTGCTTGAAAAATCCGAAACGCAGGAAGGAAAATGTATGTATGGCGGCGACATATTCCCGGCCATTGAAAGTGTCATCATCGACTATGTTCAGGATCCGAACGACAGGACCAAATATCTGAACGACCTGAAGATTGCAAGACAATTGCACCGTAAGAATATCATGACGTCCATATTCAATGCTTATATGGATGAACCGGATGCCATTCACAAAGATGTGATGAACTATGTGAATATGGTAATCGGTATTGAAGCCAAAAACCTGAGTGCGGATAAGGTATGGACTTATAGAGATCCCCAGACCGGAGAGCTTGTGCCCATAAAAATTGATGAGAAGTTCATCAATAGTGTGGAAGAAAAGCTCGGTTTAAAAACCAGGGAGCAAAAGGAAAGCTACCGCACAACCATATCCAAGATTTATGGCCAGAAAATCATAGAGGATCCCAATTACGATTTCATGGACAACAACGATCTGGTGAAAGCGGTAACGGATGTACGGCTTCAATCGGATATTGCCGGAGCCGGAAGCCTGATCGGCGCCTTGTCCAACCGAACCAACGAAGAGAATCAAAAGTTGTATAACCGGATGATCGATACCATGGTGAACAAACTGGGCTATTGCAATACCTGTGCCCAGAAAACCATAGAGTACTTCTGCAGCTATGATGATGCCAACTAATTATGTTGGTATTGTTTGATCTGAAAATAAGACCCAAGACCAATGATCAATAGTAACGAAACAGACAAAAAGCTGAATGATCAGAATCTCAGCGATGAAGTCAAATCAAATATACGGAAGGACCTTGAAATAAACCGGAATTCAGGTACACCGGATACATTTTCGTCTGAGCCTTTGAGTCTTTATGATAAAAATGATTTTCACCTCTTGCTCCGGCGTGAAGTTCCGAAAATCCACCCGGTAATGTCTTTAAAAACACTGGATGAATTACTGGAGAAGGATCAACAGAGAGAAAAAGACGGTTTTCCAAAGAAGATCCGAATAGGAAAGGTTCTCAAACCGACTAAGGATAAAAAGGGAAAGGTAGTAGTCGTACCAACTACTACCGAGCCCAAGTTTATTCATGATGAGTCGGTTACAGAAGAAGAGGAAGGTGGAGCAACAGGCGGTTCAGGAGAAGGTGAGGAAGGAGAGGTTGTTGAAGAACAACCCATCCGCCCCGAAGATGAAGAAGGAGAGGGTGCCGGAGCAGGACAGGGTGAAGGCGGAGAACATGATTTTGCCCAGGAAGCCTATGATCTGGGTAAAGTGTTGACCGAAAAATTCAAGCTTCCCAACCTCAAAATAAAAGGCAGAAAAAGGTCCTTTACAAAATATGTATATAATCTCACTGACAAACATGAGGAATTCGGGCAGCTTCTGGATAAAAAATCCACTGTGCTCAACATTCTTAAGTCAAATATTTCTTATGGCAAGATAAAGCAGGCCCAGTCCGTCGATCCTTCAGAACTGGTTTTTAATCCTAAGGACCGGATTTACAGGATCATGTCCAAGGAAAAGGATTACGAATCGCAGGCGATCGTATTCTTTATCCGCGACTATTCCGGTTCGATGTCGGGAAAACCCACTGATGTGATTACCCAGCAACACCTGCTGATATATAGCTGGCTGAGCTATCAGTACAGGAATAATGTGGAAACCCGTTTCATTGTGCACGACACCGCGGCAAAAGAAGTGGAAAATTTTTACACCTACTATAGCTACCAGGTTGCAGGGGGAACATACATCTATCCGGCTTTTGAGCTTTCTAATGATATCATAGAAAAAGAGCAACTGGCAAGGGATTATAACATATACATCTTTTATGGGACCGATGGCGATGACTGGGAAGAAAACGGGGAGAATATGATTGAAGCTGTTAAAAAGAACCTGCGATATACCAATCGTATAGGCTTTACTGTAGCAAAAAACAACTGGAACAGAGGGAAAACCATAGTTGAAAACAATATTGAATCATCAGGGTTACTAAAGATTAAGCCTGAATTGATAAGAATTGACAGCTTACAGGCTGAAGAAGCAACGGAAGACAGAATCATTGAAGGGATCAGGAATCTGGTAAGTGAAAAACAGGAGGCATAATGGAACTCATTAGCCAGCGCACAAAAAAGATAATGGAAGAGTGTAAGGTGAGAGCCAGGGATGCGGGGCTCCGGTTTGAGGACGATACCCTGGAGTATATTGTTACCAACCGCGATATGATCGAACTTTCACCCAAGGGAATGATTCCAACCCTTTATGAATACTGGATCAATGACTTGGAAGTGCTTAAGAACAAGGGTGTTTATAAACTCTATCCCAGTAATCCCTTTGAAACGGTGATCAATACCCGTCCGGCTATCTCCTACTATAACGACAACAACCCTGATTGGATGAATATCATGATCTTTTACCATGTATTGGCCCATATTGATTTATTCCAGAACAACCTCTTTTTTGAAGATACCTGGGATTCAAACTTTGCTGACAAGGGCCTTGCAGATAAAAGATTAATCGAAAGTTACCGGAGAGAATACGGCCGGTGGGTGGATTATATCATTGAATTCAGCCGGGGAATCAACAATCTGGTGGGTTTTTTCAATAAATTAACGGACAAACAGTATCAAAGGGAACTGGATCCCTCCAAACCTATAGAATTTTATTTTGAGATTTTTCTGCAGGAGATTAAAAAGGTTCCTGAACATGTGATTTACGATGAAATCGATCATTATAACGAAACCATACGGAATAATCCACAAATGGGAGAATCCATTTTCTTTTCCAACATAAAAAGGAAATATCCTGAATTTGATGCAACTTATTCCAGGTATGACGAAGAGCAGTATCAGCAGAAAGATCTTATGCAATATATCATGGATAACTCTCCATTTTTGAATAAAGAAAAGAACAGGTGGATGAAATCTGTTATGGATATTGTAAGGGACACGGCATTGTATTTTGAACCCCAGATAAGAACAAAGACCATTAACGAGGGATGGGCCAGCTATTGGCACGATCAGCTTTTCATGATGGATGACCGGATCACTGGCAGCGAAAGTGCTTATGCCAAACTTAACGCTAAGGTTACCAGTGTCTCGCGTGTAGGCTTGAACCCCTATGCCATCGGGCTGCGGTTGTTTCATTACATCGAAAGACTGGCTGATCAGGGTAAGCTGGAATATAAATTTCACAAGATACACGACATCATAACAAGATACCGATATGATGAACAATTGGGAAAAGGAAAACAAGCCATTTTTAAGGTCAGGGAAATCTTTTCGGATTTTACATTGTTCAATACCTTTATTGATCAGGATTTTGTAGATGAATATAACTTGTTTGTAGCCGGAAAGCAGTTGAATGAAGAGAAAGGGGTGAATGAATACTATGTTAAGAGCAGAAAGGCTGAAGATTACAAAAATATGCTCATCAACAACATGTATCATCCCCCTGTTATTGAAGTGGATGAAGACAAAACAGGCGAAGACAATCTCTACCTGGTTCATCGCTTGGAGGGTAAGCAACTGTATAAGGATTTCATACCGGAAACACTTATAGGATTAGAATATTTGTGGGGAGGAAGCGTACAGCTCGAAACAACGGAAATCGTAAAAAAAAGACCACGATTAAACGATCAGAAACCAAAACTTGATTTTCGAAGGGTTTTGTACTCAGTTAAAGACCGAAAAGTTAATCGAGAAACCTTGTAAAACATTTTACCGATGTATCAGCCACAACAAAATAAAAATTTCGAAAGCTTTGATAAGGTTCAGGAGCGCGGGAAAAAACTGGAAGCGCTCATGAACCTGGGTCAAACGATAAAACAACAAGAGAACAGACAACTGCTTTTGTTCAATGATTTTCTACATCTGGCATCTACCGATCCGGAGATGGTTTTTCGGGATATTTTCCGGTTGTTTCATGATATGGTGCACTTCTTTATTCAGCAACCAACCGAAAAAACGTCCTCATTGAACAAAGAGATAGGTTTTGTCGATTACAATACGGAAGGCCTTTTTGTGGAGAATTGTGAAAATCCCTTCTTTGCTGACCGGCTTTTTGCCAATCGTCTGATCAGTATGATCTCCACCCTTAACAAGGGATTGCAGAGCAACCGGATGTATCTTTTTGAAGGGCCTGCCGGTAGCGGAAAAAGTACCTTCCTGAATAATTTGCTCCAGAAACTGGAGGAATACACCAAATATCCGGAAGGTGCCATGTACAGCACCCACTGGAGCCTGGATGTTAAAAAGCTGGGAGGTTTTAAGAAGGTCAGGGATCAGCTTCTTGAAGATGCCAGGGATGAAGACAGAGAGAAAATCAACGATTATTTCGCTTCCGAAGAATTAAGGGATCAGCAACATATCATGGATCATCTTGAAATCAATTGTCCCAACCACGACCATCCCATCCTGCAGATTCCCGTGAGTTACCGTGAACAATTCCTCGACGAGCTGATTGAGGACGAAAAACTGAAAGAAAAGATATTCAATGAAAAACAATATCGATGGGTATTGAAAGATGTACCCTGTACCTTTTGTACTTCTCTTTTCAATCAGTTGATGGATAGATTGAACGATCCACTTGAGGTCTTTAATATGATCAAGGCAAGGGTAACAAACTTCAGTCGCCAGTTTGGTGAGGGCGTCAGTGTGTTCAATCCCGGCGATCCCCTCCCTGACGGATCTATAAAAACCCTGAATGTTCAAAGGTATCTCAATAAACTCTTTAACAATCAGGAAATTAAATATACCTATTCCTATCTGGCCAAAACCAACAATGGAGTCCTGGCTGTAATGGACATCAAAGACAACAATGTCGAACGACTGAAAAACCTTCACGGGATCATCAGCGACGGGGTGCATAAGGTCGACCTGATTGAGGAGCGCATCAAGACCCTGTTCATGGGCCTGGTTAATCCGGAAGACAAACAGCATTTTGAGAACATCAAATCCTTCCAGGACCGCATCATTACCGTGAAAATACCTTATGTTCTTGACTACCGGACAGAAGTAAAAATTTATCTGAACAAATTCGGCGAGGGCATCACCAAATCATTTCTGCCCAGGGTTCTGGACTATTTTGCCAGGGTCATCATTGCCAGCCGGCTGGATAAAAATACCCCCACCATCAAAGAATGGATTGATGAACCGGAAAAATATAAGTTTTTGGATAACGATCTGCTCCTGCTGAAAATGGAAATTTATGCAGGCGAAACACCATCTTGGCTTTATGAAGAGGATCTGGATAAACTCGACCGGAATACACTGAAGAAAATTATTGAAGAGTCTGAAGTGGAAGGTCAAAAAGGTTATTCAGGCCGAATGTCCCTGAACCTCTTCAGCACCTTTTTCCAACAGTATGCCAGGGAGGATAAACCCATCACTATGCAGAATGTCAGAAATTTCTTTTCTTCTGTAGTAGATGAAAGTAAACTCGATTATCCCTGGTATTTCATCGATAAGCTGGTTGAACAGTATGATTATTATCTGATGCAGGAAATCAAGGAAGCCATTTACTATTATAATGAAGAACAGATCAGCAATGACATATTAAATTATCTTTATGCCATCAATTTCGATCCTGATACCGTAAAGGTCTCACCATATACCGGGGAAGAACTTGAAATCACGGAAGAGTTCTTTAAGAATTTTGAAGCCCTTTACTTGGGTGTCAACAGTACAAGATACCAGAGATGGATTTTCAGGAATAAAGTCCGGAAAGAATACATTTCCAAAACCCTTGCACAGGAAATACGAATTGAAAATAAAGACATCACAGAAACCGAACAATACAAGGAATTGTTCAGAAAATATACCAGAAATCTGAAAGAAAATGCATTGGCTCCCTATGTGAGCAATGAGAATTTTAGAAGAGCCCTTCAGGATTATCATACCAAAAACTTCCATTCATACGATACGGCCATTCAGAAGGACGTCAACCGTTTGATTGATAATCTCTGCAAGAATTATGGCTATACGGAAGAAGGCGCCCTTAATGTAACCCTGTATGCCTTAGACAACAATCTTTTTACACATTTCTAGCCGTCAACCGGTCTGACCGCTTTTGCCTGGATGATAAACCGGGCTACTGCATAACCATAGATGTTAAGGATATCATCGGAGCGTTGGCCGATAAAGAAGATATTGGCATTGACTATAGTATCTAATTATCCCCTTTGTAATATTCTGCTATGCTCCTGATCAATATTTCTCCGGAGCGCAGATTGTCCGTCTTTGTATAGATGCTCCCGGCGCCTTCACAGAGCACGGATGAGATGCCAAATTGTTTGTGCGGGCCAGCCGACCAGCTTACATAGTCATAACCCGGTTCGCCGGTGCGAACATCAAGGTCCTCGATAAGGGTATCGGGATCATGGTTCCTGATAATGTCCCGGAAATGGGTCCATTCTGCCACTTCTTTCCCGATCTCCGGGCCGGGCCTTAAAAGAGGTTCCACAGGTCCTTGCCACGTGTGCATTGACCAGATGGTGGTAGCCGGTGCTTCCGAGTTCATAATTTGTTCCAGATCCTTCTGGCAAATGTAAGCCTCATGAGCCTGTTCCGTGGAGTCAGCACCTTCCGGCCTGTAACTGCGGTTCATGTCCACACCTTCTGCATTGACACGGTACCATCCACGCGAAGGGCCATCAGGACTCATCATCGGAATGAAATGACAGATGGAATGCTTTCGGAATTCTGTGGCTTCATCACTGAGCAACCATTGTATCATTCCGATCATTCGCCACTGTGAGTTGTGCTCTCCGGGGTGCTGGTTTGCAAAATAATGCACCCAGCGTTCTTTTCGTGGCTGATCGCTCTCAGGATCGGTAATCTCCAGACGGTAGAGATTCTTTCCGTGAATGGATTTTCCTAATGTATTCATCTTTATGTAAGGGCTGGTGCGCCATTCTTTGATCATGCCCTCAAGCTTTTCAAAGGAAAGCGGAACCTGAGTGCCACAGTATACCTGGTCCTGTTTAAAAGTGGGAAAGATAAGCGAGTCCACTTTGGGCGACTCCTGATAGCCGTTTTCCCAGTGAATGGGCTGCCAGTTTTTCCCATCGTACGACCACGACTGGAAATATTCATTGAATGCATAGTTAGGAGGACCCTCTACAACAAGCCGCAGGGAATTTCCCTTTGCATTCCGCAGAATTCGGAAATTTAGCTTGTTCGGCCAGTCCTTATGTTCCGGGGCATGACCCAGCTTAACCTTAAAATAATTTGTGCCCAGTTTTTCAATGGTGGTTCCCTCGGATCCCAGCGGTCCTTCAAAACTGAAATCATCTTCGGTTAGCTCTTCCGGTCCGCAGGAAGTAAGCATAATTACTATTCCGATAAGGAATAGATGAACGGGTTTTGAGAAAATCTTCATTGTTTTCCGGAATTCAGGTTTCATAGCATGTTTTTATAATTGGTTAATACTTGAAATTGCTTCCATTTGACTGCCACAATATAATATTTTTTGATAATTATTCACAACATTTCTTTCTATGTGCCCCCATCTGCCTGCTTGATGCGGGCAGACGGGGGGCAGGGATGGGGTTCAATTATAAAATGAATTCGGCGATAATAACAGGTTAAAACTTTTTTCTTTTATATTTAAACAATCATATCATAAAACAATTTTGGACTTTAACTTGTAATATGCCATGTATTTATAATATATTTGTTTTCGGCAATTTATTTACGTATAATTTTAAAAAGCACCCAAAATGAAAAAATTGACGTTATTCTTAGTATTATTATTTGGCGCTTTTCAGCTACAGGCGCAGGATGATGACGAGTATCACGAGCTGGATGTGAACCTCTTATATGGTCCGGGATACATAAATAACACCATGGGAATGTCCCTGCAGAATGAGGTGATCTATTCATTCCATGAAGAATTTGGGGTTGGTGCAAACCTTACTTACACCAACACCTATGAAGGTTTGAATGATGATATCCGTAGGTTTAGCCCCCAGGAGATTCAAGGATATCAGGAAATTAACAATATATCTTTGTATTCGGTGGGAATAAACGGATATTATACGCCGCTAAACTATGATGAACACAGGATCATATTGGGTACCGGCTTTAGTTTCAACTTTCAGAGAAATAACAAAGCCTATGCTGATGGAACCGGCGAGGAAAGTACCGTGCATATTGGCAATGAACGGCTTAGTGATATCGGGCTGAATCTGGCGGTGAAGTACACTTACAACATCACCGATTGGTTTGCTTTGGGCATAAACGGTTATGGGATTTTTTACGATCATTCCAGTGTGGCGGCAACCCTTTCCCTGGGATTTAAGGTTATTGAGGAAGATTAGTTTATCTTTCCGATAAGTATGCAAGTGATTGCATTTTCACTTCATCTACACGAATGAATAAAGTAACAATGCATTAGAAATGTTCTAATGCATTGTTCAGGATAAAATAAACTGAATCCGGTCTCTTATATACCTTTTCGACCGGATTCAGATCATTTTCACCACGCAGAAAATTTTTCTGTATTTTCCTTTTATTGAAACAACACCATCGTGGATGTTTGATTGATGTGCCCGATATAGCTCTCCCCGTATGTACTAAACCCAACCGTAGGCACAGATTTGAAAATGTCTCCGTAGCCTTCCGTCTGATTTTTATCTTTAAGCTCCAGGGTCCTCAGGATACAATTGAAATTAATAATCGCTGAAACATTGCCCATCTCATCTATTTTGCGGTTCAGGGCTTCCCGGGTGTATTCCAGAATATTTCCAGAATCAAGGATTTTTAAATTCATTCCTTCCTTGATGGAGCAATAAAAATAAATCTCATTGCCCTCTGTTCTTTGGGGGCTCCTGACAAAGAAATCATCCTGAAATACCAGTCCCACGGGATGGGAGAAAAATGAGTCGGCCACTTTTTCTTCAGGAACTCCGACCAATTCAGCATAGGCTTGCGTGGCCGGTTTGTTGTTTATCTCGTAAACCTTCCTTTTTGACTCATCTGCTTTTGTGACTACTACATCTTTATCTGTTGCCTGGAAACTCTGGGTTTTCAGGAAGTCAAATTTTGCCCCGCTTTTGATTAGAACCAGAGCCGCTGCATCTGTGTAAGTTGATCCATTGGCATAAACATAAGTTTTCTTGAACGCCAGATCATCTCCTGCTGATCCTCCTACGAAAATTACGTTGGTGAGATCGCCGATCCGGTCATTGACTGCTTCTTCCTGCAGACTCAGTCCGTCTATAAGCACCATACCGAGATAATGATCAGGTGACAGGTCGTGAGTCGAAGTCCCGAAATATTTTTCAAACGAATCAAAGGCAGTATCTATCTGATTGTTGTCTGAATTCAGGTTTTTGACAACCTCTATTTTACAGTCTTCAATGATTTCGGGACCAAAAGCCATGGCCACAACGGATTGATCCAGTATTTTGCCTGTTACAATCTCCCCGGAGGAGCTGCAGCCCATTGTGGGCACACCGGTAAATCCATTTTGCATTTCAGCACTGATCTTTTCCGGATCCAGCGAAGGTGATGCAAAAAAGAGTAATAATCGTGTATCAAAATCGCCGATCTGTTGCTTTATATCTTCTATCGAATCTTTAATCTTGTCTTTGTTGGAATAAGCTGTTTTTACTTTCATAGTTTTATCATTTATTGGTTGTTAAACTTACCTCGAACTGTTCCGCCACTCCTTCTATTTTTGATATCAACTCCTCTGTATCCGGAGTATCCTCGTTTATATCATCCGGTATGATGCCTTTGAACATGAGTTTCATCTTGATGTTGTTGATTTGAAAATTATTGCCCTGAGCTTTCTTTTCAATCAACTCATCAATCATTTTTTTTGCTTTTCCCATAGATTATTTTTTTAGTGGTTAAACTTCAAAATATTATTAAAATGTAAATTGAATGACGGCTTTATTGTCTGTATATACTATATAAGCCCTTTTTAGAAAACCATAGTTTTATGGCTTTACGTGTTTTGCAATATAAGGTTTCATGTTGATTTCCGTATAGCAGGAGTTTTGACAGACTTATTAAATGAGTTGATGATTGCTGCTTATATTTTGATAGGTGTATTATTATGACATCTGTTTTATGAGTGTTCCAGGAGTTTGAATAATTATAGCCGGAAAGGTAATCCGGAGCATTCGGAAATGATCTTCAGTATTTCGAAAGGCAATATCAGTTTTTTGAAGTATTGGCTTAGATCTGGGAATGAAAACACCAACGCTAAGAATCATTATAAGAAGACTTCGACAGGAAACCCCAACCCTTAGAAGCTTTACCTGAAGACTTAGAAATGAAACCCTAATACTTAGAAATTAGGATTTAGAATTTATTATTTAGTCTTTTATCTTCTGCTCTTCCCTTCCACAACGATCACAATCTCCCCTTTGATCTTTTGCTTTTCGAAGTGATTGACCAGATCAGACAAACTGCCGCGAACATTCTCTTCATAGATTTTGGTCAGCTCACGCGAAACCGATGTCCTGCGTGATTCTCCGAAGTATTCCGCAAGCTGCTGGAGCGTTTTTAACAGCCGGTAGGGGGATTCGTACAGTATGACGGTCCTTGTTTCTTCCGCCAGTAATTCCAGTCTTTTCTTCCTGCCTTTCTTGTGGGGCAGAAATCCTTCGAACACAAACCTGTCGCAGGGCAATCCTGAATTAATCAGGGCCGGAATAAATGCCGTGGTGCCCGGCAATGTCTCCACCTCCACACCATGATTCAGGCAGGTGGAAACCAGCAGATAGCCGGGATCCGATATGCCGGGTGATCCGCTGTCACTGACCAGAGCGGCAGTTTCATCGTTTTCGGCAAGCCGTTGCACCAATGAGCCTGTCTTCTGATGCTCGTTGAACTTATGGTGTGATTCGATCCGGTTTCGTATCTGATAGTGATCCAGCAGCTTCTTGGTGTTACGGGTATCTTCGGCCAGAATGAAGTCAACCTCCCCGAGTATCCTGACAGCCCTGAAGGTGATGTCTTCCAGGTTACCGATGGGAGTGGGGATAATATAGAGTT
>CAYNPZ010000007.1:19197-44632 GCA_964399175.1 uncultured Bacteroidales bacterium
CTTCTCACCAGCTCCATGAACCTGATCACTTCAGGTTTGTCTTCATCCCAGTTGAATCGCTCCCGGATGTATTGTTCGGCTTCCTCATAGTTGGGAATTTCATTGATGATTTGTATGGCTTCATAGTAAGCATCTTTGTCACCGTTAAACAGCTCTCGTATGAAAAGGAACCGATCATTCAGTCCGATTGCCTTGTTAAGGTCATGTATGGGTTTCGACTGCATTTTAGAGGATAGATCATTCTGTGATTGCTTTCTGGCCAGGCTATCATGCATGGAGGCTTTGGTGTTATAAAAGCGGTCTGCCAATATCTCAGGCATTTCGTCCTTTCTCTGGTCAGTCCTTTTAACGGTTTTGCTTTCCTCTACCGATTGATCTTCATATTGTATCCGTATGCCGGACTCTTCACTGGCAGTACTTGTATCCTGCACCTCTTTTTTAGCTCCCTGGGATTCTTCATTGGTTTGTTCTTCTTTCTTTTCCTTTTGAGCTGGTTCCTGAAGTTCTTCTTTGCTTTCTGATGGTGTTTCAGTTGGGGGCGTATTTTTGCTAACCGGCGCCTTTTTTTCTTCTTTCTGCTTTGTCGTCCGGGATGGTTTCTTTTCTGGTGGTGTTTTTTCTACCTGTTCAGGACTTTCATAAGGGTAATTCCGGTCAATCCGGATGAGCTCATTATATAAATGCCTTACCTTTTCGGTGAGGATATCCATTTCGATCTTAGGGATCGACCGGGCATTTTTGAAATCAACGGTATAATTTTCAATTTCCTGAATATCCTGTAATATCTTGTCGAGTTTGTGATTAAAATCCATAATTTTGTTTTATTTTATGGTTGCACAAAAATAACGAAACTATCAGGAAAATTTGATATAATGGAATTTGAAAATACTGAAAATCATTCCGGCAGGGGAGGATGGATTGAGGTGATCACGGGTTCAATGTTTTCCGGAAAGACAGAAGAGCTGATAAGAAGATTACGAAGGGCAAAGTATGCAAGGATGAGAACGGAGATCTACAAACCTGTGATTGAAAACCGGTATTCCGAAGAAGAAGTTGTTTCTCATGATGAGACTTCCCTGCGGTCGACCCCGGTGGATTCAGCCCGTAATATACTGCTTCTGGCCACCGATGCGGATGTTGTAGGCATAGACGAAGCCCAGTTTTTTGATGTTGGATTGGTTGAGGTATGCGATGAAATGGCCAATTCCGGTATGCGGGTTATTGTGGCCGGTCTAGATATGGATTTTCGCGGACAGCCTTTTGGTCCCATGCCCGGCCTGCTTGCCACTGCCGAACATGTGACCAAGATTCATGCTATTTGTGTCAGATGCGGTAACCTGGCCCATTATTCCCATCGGAAATCCGAATCACAAAAGCTCGTGCTTCTTGGTGAAACCGACGAATATGAACCCCTATGCCGGAAATGTTACAATAAAACGGTAAAGCACTGACAATCTTTTTATCGGACGTTCCGTTCTTAATTGAAGATTGTATACCTTAAACATAAAATTTAATACTCGAAATCAACAATTAACCGGAAAACCCATAAATTTATAAATAATAAAATATGCCCGATTACAACATTCACGATCTGGCCCGCCATACCAATGGTAAATTATATTACGGTTCCGATGCGGTCATCCGCCATCTTGCAATCGACAGCCGTAAGATCTTTTCTGCTGAAGATACAGCTTTTTTCGCCATTACAGGTGAACGACACGATGGACATGATTATATTCCCGGTTTATGGAGAAAAGGTGTGAAAAATTTTGTTGTTTCCCGGATGCCAGAGAGGTTGGATGAATATCCAAACGCCAATTTCGTAAAGGTTCCTTCTGCACTGAGTGCATTACAGCAATTTGCAGCGTGGCACAGGAATCAGTTTAATTATCCCGTTATAGGGATCACAGGAAGCAACGGGAAGACCATTGTGAAGGAATGGATCCACCATTTACTGGAGGATCAGTATAAGATAGTCCGAAGTCCCAAAAGCCATAATTCACAGGTAGGTGTGCCGCTGTCTGTATGGAGCATAAGCAGTGAATATAACCTGGCAGTGTTTGAAGCCGGCATTTCCCAGCCCCACGAAATGTACAGGCTGGAAAACATCATCCGGCCGGATATCGGCATCTTCACCAATATCGGGGAGGCACACCAGGAGAATTTTCGTGACCTGAAGCAGAAAATCGATGAGAAGCTCCAGCTATTTGAAGAATCCGAAGTCGTGATCTACTGTAAAGACCATGAACAGGTTCACAAACGCATTAAGGTCAGTGATCAGCTGAAAGGAAAGCAGTTGGTATCATGGTCGCAGGAGGGAGATTCGGATTTGAATATTGAGAACATTAAACGCGGCAATAACCAAACCACCATTGAAGGAGAATATAACGGACAGGAGGTTAAAATTTTCATACCTTATACCGACCGGGGCTCTGTGGAAAACGCCATTCATGTGTGGCTTCTGATGCTTCATCTGGGTATAGGGGAGGAGGTGATTCAGCGGAGAATGGCAGATCTGCCCGTTATTGCCATGCGTCTGGAGATGAAAAAAGGGATTAACCACTGCACCCTCATTAACGATAGCTACAACTCGGATCTGGGTTCACTGGATATTGCCCTGAATACCCTCAACCAGCAAAATCAGCACCGGGGAAAAACATTGATTCTCTCCGACATCCTCCAAAGCGGAAGGGAGGAACGCGACCTTTATAATGAAGTGGCAGACCGGGTCCAGCGGTATAAGATAGACCGCCTCATAGGGATAGGGGAGGCTATATCTGAGAACGGAGACTGTTTCGAGTTACCCAAAAACTTTTATACTTCCACAGAACAGTTTATGGCTGCGCTATCAGAACAGAATTTCCGCAATGAAGCCATACTGCTGAAAGGTTCCAGAAAATTCCACTTTGAGAAGATCAGTCATGCACTCGAGGAAAAGATGCATCAAACCTTGCTGGAGATCGACCTGGATTCCATGGTACACAATCTTAATTATTTTCGTTCAATGTTAGATAACGGCACCCGGGTTATGGTTATGGTAAAGGCTTTTTCCTACGGAAGCGGAACCTACGAAATAGCCAATGTTTTACAGTATCAAAGGGTGGATTATCTGGGTGTGGCCTTTGCCGATGAGGGGGTTACCCTGCGTGAGGCCGGGATCACCATGCCCATTGTGGTTATGAACCCGGAGGAAGAAAGCTTCGGACTGATGCTCGATTATGATCTGGAACCGGAAATATACAATTTCCATGTATTGGGTAAATTTTTTGAAATGGTGCATAACTATGGAGGAAAAGAGTACCCGGTACATATCAAGCTGGATACGGGAATGAACCGCCTGGGCTTTAAAGAGCTCGAAATAAATGCACTGATCGATCAGCTTATTGACCAGAGCTATCTTAAGGTTCATTCGGTGTTTTCTCATCTGGCCGCCAGTGATGAGCCCGAACAGGATGAATTTACCAGAAGTCAGATCAGCTTGTTTGAATCCCTGAGCAATAAGCTTATAAAATCGCTGGGTTATCCGGTCATCAGGCATATTTTGAATTCAGCAGGTATCGAACGGTTTTCTGATTCGCATTACGATATGGTACGTTTGGGCATTGGTTTGTATGGCATCAGTGCAGTTAAACCAAATCAGCTGCATAATATCAGTACGTTCAAGAGTACTGTTACCCAGGTGAAAGATGTAGCTAAAGGAGGTACCATTGGATATGGCCGTAAAGGAAAAGCCGAACAGGAAATGAAGATTGCTGTTGTACCGGTCGGATATGCTGATGGATTTAGCCGTGCGCTGAGCAACGGTGTTGGCAGACTTTATATCAACGGATACTATGTTCCTATTGTGGGGGATATTTGTATGGACATGTGTATGGCCGATATCACCAATTGTGAGATTAAGGAAGGGGATGAGGTTATCGTTTTCGGTGAACAGATCCCGGTCACCGAGCTGGCTGAAAAGATGGGCACCATACCCTATGAGATTTTTACCGGCATTTCTGAAAGGGTGAAAAGGGTCTACTTTCAGGAATAGGGCAAAGAGCTCAGAGCAAAGAGCTCAGAGCAAAGAGCTCAGGGCAAAGAGCAAAGGGCAAAGAGCTCAGAGCAAAGAGCTCAGAGCAAAGAGCTCAGAGCAAAGAGTTCAGGGTCTCGAGTCTCGGGAAGAAGCTTAGAGCCCAGAGCTTAGAGCAGATATCCACTACTGTTCATATTTGCCAATTAATTTTTTCCCAAACTTCTGTCAAACGATCAGACCCGCCTGTCGGCGGACAGGCCCGCTAAAATGCGGGCAGGCATCCAATCACTCAGTCATTCAATCCCGCCTGCCAGCGGGCAGGCATCCAATCAACCAATCATTTTTTCATCTTTTCGCTGTATAGTTTTTCATTTTAATCTAAATAATAAATTAATTGTTAGTTTGTTAAAATGGAATGTTATAAAATGAACAATTCATGTTTGATGTTTTGGTAATTAAATATTATTTTTGAAAGCCTTTTTTGAAAGGCAGTAAATTGATGTTTAAACCTAAAAAATTTGGTTAATATGGCTAAAATAAAACTTGCCATCAACGGCTTTGGAAGAATCGGCAGAAGCGCGTTCAGAGTTGCTTCGGAAAGAAAAAATGTTGAAATTGTAGGTATTAACGACATTACGGATACGAATACGCTGGCGCATCTGTTGAAGTATGATTCCATCTATGGAAAATTCAACGGAACCGTTGAGATTGAAGGTGATAATCTCGTTGTGAACGGAAAGAAGGTCAAAGTAAGCGCTGAAAAAGATCCTGCAAAGATACCATGGGGCGATACACCCGATGTGGTAATTGAATCGACAGGCGTATTCCGCAAAAGAGAAACTGAAAAAGGCGGATATGGAGATCATCTGAAAAACGGCGCCAAAAAAGTACTACTCACTGTACCGGCCAAGGATACCATCGATCGCATGGTTGTGCTTGGTGTAAACGACAGTGATCTCCAGGATAGCGATGAGTGTGTTTCCAATGCTTCCTGCACTACCAACTGCCTGGCTCCTGTTGTTAGGGTGCTTAACAATGAGTTTGGTGTTGAACATGGACTGATGACAACAGTTCACGCCTATACGGCCGATCAGAATCTTCAGGATGCTCCTCATAAGGACTTAAGAAGAGCACGTGCAGCTGCACTGTCACAGATTCCAACTACAACCGGCGCAGCTACCGCAGTAGGCAAGGTAATTCCTGAGCTTAATGGTAAGCTTGACGGTAAAGCCATTCGTATACCCACTCCAACTGGTTCGCTCGTCGATTTAACAGCAACATTGAGTAAAGAAGTTACTGTGGATGATGTAAATGCTGCAATGAAGAAGTATGCCGAAGGCGATATGAAAGGTATACTGGGTTATACTGAAGATGAAATCGTATCGGCAGACATCATAGGCGATACCCGTTCATCCATATTTGATGCAAAAAGCACCATGGTTTTGGAGGGAAAAATGGTTAAGGTAGTTTCCTGGTATGACAACGAATGGGGCTACTCCACAAGAGTGATTGATCTGGTTGAAAGACTGGTTTAAATAAGGTAAGCCAATAGATTGTCAAATTTATCAAAGGGGCTGCTCCAGAGAGAGGATAGCCCCTTTTTTGTTGGATTTACTCAAAAACCGTGAGATGAACCAAAAAGGATGATATCTGTGGAATATGAAGAACGACAACTCATTATATCAGCAGAGTGTAAATAAATCATTGACATATGGGATTATTCCGCAAAAAGAAAAAGAAGGAATTTTTTGACTATGATGGTAAACCTCTTAAAGTAGGGGATAAAGTGATGTCGCTTCGGTATGAACTGGGGAAATGTACCATAGTAGAGGGAGAACACGGTATTGAATATCAATCCATGGAAACCGGCAAGCGTGTACGTTATGCATGGATGATCGATGCCCATACCGAAAATCAAAAGGTAAGAAAGATTGAAGAAGATGAGTAGGAAAGCAGCGAAGTTGAATTATTCGGGGCGTTAAAAATCCCTCTTGCGGTCTTTTTCTATATGCGCACGCCGATTACAAGGACATCATCTATCTGGAAGTTGTCCCCTTTCCAATGGGTAAAAGTTTGGTTCAGGATTTTATGTTGCTCGTCCATCGGTTTTGAATGGATCTCTGAAAGAAGGTTAATGAAATTTCTGGGTTTGAATTTTTTATTTTCCGGTCCACCGAACTGGTCCACATAACCGTCAGAGAACATATACAATACATCTCCCCTCTTAAGGTTGATTCTGTGATTTGTAAAAGAATCTTTTTCTGTATGGTAAATCCCTGCCGGCATGCGGTCTCCCTCATATTTTTCGAATTTTCCGTTTCGGAATAAATATAGTGGATTGAACGCCCCTGCAAAATCCATCTGCATGTTCTTTTGGTCGATTACGCAAAACGCCATATCTATACCATCTTTAGCCAGGTCTCTTTTGCCTGTTTGATGCAGGGAGTTTTTTACCATATTGCGCAGTTGATTCAGGATATCTGCTGCGTTTTTTGAATTGGTTTGGTGATTTTTCATAATTTCATTCAACGAGGAAATGCCCAGCATGCTCATGAAAGCTCCCGGAACTCCGTGTCCGGTGCAGTCTGCTGCTGTAAGGTATGCCTTTCCGTTATTTGAATGGAACCAGTAAAAATCTCCGCTAACAATTGATTGTGGCTTGAACAAAATAAAATACTCCGAAAAAACCTCACTGAATTGTTCTTTCTTAGGAAGCAAGGCTGTTTGAATACGCCATGCATATTCAATACTTCCGGTAATCTCGCGGTTTTTTCTCTCAATTGTATTTTTTTGCTTCAGGATCTCATCCCGTTGCGCGGTGATCTCCTCTTTTTGCTCCTTGATTGTTGAGGTGCGTTTGCTTACGGCGTCTTCCAGTACCTTTTTATCCCACTTTAGTTTCCTTTCCCTGAGTTTGATGATCATGAATATTATGCCCAGCAGCCCCACTGTAACCAAACCATAGAAAACATCGGTCTCTGTAAAGGGGGGAGGAACGCTGTACACAATTTCCTTTGTTTCACTTACCTGACCCCAGATATTACGGGCCCGGGCCTGTATCGTGTAGTCGCCCTTCCGGGCAAAAACCTGAATTGTGGGATCATCAGTCCATTCCGACCAACCATTCATCAGACCTTCAATGTAATATTGGTACTGGTTGGTTCCTTTTTTGATATAATGGGGTGCGGCAATCTTAAATTCAAGGGAGATGTTTTCCTTTTCGATTTCAGGATGGGAATGGTTTAAATAGCCCTCACCACCCGAACGGATTGAGGAGAAAAAGGCCTTGAAGTTCTTTTGCCTGGGAATTCCCTGGTTCAAATCAATCCTGTATAGCTCGTTGTCTGCGATAACCCAAAGGTGGTTTGTTGGGCTGAGCGATATATTCTGAATGTTGTTAAAAAGCTTGAGATACATTGAAAGAGAGTCCTCCCAAACATTTTCATAGCCAAGTCTTTTCCAATGATTTTGATTCTTTATCCATGAAATTCCATTTTGTGATAAAAGATATTGAAAATCGGTTTGCAGAAGGGAATCACTCCGGTATTGGGAATTGGTCACAAACGTGTCGGTGCGTGCGCGGTAACGGAAAATGCCCGAGGAAATGAATATATACAAATCCTTTCCCACATTACGGACCATATATTTTTCCGAGTATTGGGTAGGCAATGAATAATTGTGTATGTCACTGACTTTTCCTTCCCGGTCAAATATGACCTTGTGAGCCTGGTCTTCACCTCCGGCCCATAAAGTTCCGCTTTTTTTATTAAAGGTTAACGAATATACGGGTCCGGGAATCTCAGTCAGATATGATGAAGTATGCCATTTATCTTTTTCACGGTTGGCTTTTTTTATTCCTGACTGGGTAGCTATCAGAAGGCCGCATTTGTCTGTGGGAAGGATATGATGGGGATTTACCCCTTCAATGACTGTGCTAATCTCCTGTTCTTTGCTGATATAGTAAAGTCCCTTGTATGTGCCGGCGAGCATACCTCCCTTATAGGGAACCAATTGTTCACAACGCCCTTCAATCCCTTCCATCTTGTTGAATTTATGAGAAATGGACTGGAGTGAATAGATTTTCTTTTTTTGATAGGAAATACGGGTTTTGGTTTGAGGTTCAGAGGTTTTTCCTTTTGTTTCTTTTTTTGCCTCTTCCCTGTTCTTTTCCCTGGATTTTGCCTGTGCATCTTCCCTTTTGCTGCCGAATATTTTGTTAAAAAACTTTTTAAAGGCGCTTTGCGATTTCTCTTCCTTTTCAGTATCCTGTAGTTTTTTTGTTTCTCTGACTTCCTTTTCCTGTTTATCTCCAGGCTCAGATACAACCGGAATCTCTTCTTCCACACGAACGGTAATTTCCTGTTCTTCATAATTTTTTTCCTGATCCAGCCGGAATAATCCTTCGCCTGTTGCCAGATAGAGAACGCTGTCCCGTTCTGTTGTATTGATCAGGTTGCCTTCTACTCCGGGATAACTGCTGAATTTTTTTACGGGCAGACTCAGGTCAGCACGGGTAACCCCGTAATCGTGACTGATCCATAACCCGTTGTTTTTATCCAATCCAATGGCCGATACTTTATCTTCCGGAAGTCCTGTATGGTAATTGATGGTATACTGAATTTCCCCGTTTCGTTTGTCAATTACCACTACACCCCCCGCCAGCGTGGAAAGAGCGAATTGGTTTTCCGAAATTTTTATTCCGTCAGCCAGTATGCTTTCATTAATATATGATTGGTTTTTCAAATTGAAATTATAGAATTTCATACCATCAAAAAGGTAAAGCCTGTTGTCGTCCGTACCGATCAGTATTCGCTTATTGCTAAAAGGAAAACTGAAAAGGATCTCCTTATTTTTTGTCCAGAAGCCGCTTACAATAGGGAACAGGGTATCCTGTTGGAGTCTGTGAAGGCCTTCGGTCCACTGATTGATGAAAACATGTTCTTTATTGTGGATTATACCGGTAAAAGGTTTATTTTCCTGAGCCTGCCAGATTTTTTCAATGTTGAGTGTATTGGGATTGGTTCGGACAACCATTTCTTCGCTCATGAAATACACCACAGAGTCTACATTTTCTATGTTGATGAATTCTCCGGAGAACAAGGAATCACTGGAAAGGTCTTTATAATGGTAAAGTCCTTTGTTGTTTCTGGTAAGATATCCTATATTTTGTTCACCTCCTACAAAGATCTTTCCTGCACCCGGATGGTAAGATAAACTGTAAGGGATGTAAGGGACCTGTATAAACTCGTAGTTTTCTCCGTTGTATTTCAAGATGCCCTTCCGGTTGGCAAAAAACATGTTGTTTGAACTATCCTGAGCAATGGACCAGTGTTGAATGTTGGCAATATTATTTTCCTGAAAATGGGTGAGAAACAGGCTGCCCTCCTGGGAGTAGCTATAAATTGCTGTAAACAGAAGAAGAATTGTTAAGCCTGTTCTTAATTTCATTTGGAGTAACCGATTAAAATTAGTATCATTTTATTTTAACCCGAATGGAGAATAAAAATTGTATAATATCCTATTCTAAATTGTTTTCATATAGTTATTGCCTGGAATAAAGGTCTTTTTTAACCCGGATACCGTTGATCTATTTATTTTGTATTTCTTCCACTGCCTCCGAAGCGGCTTTGCTGACACGGCTGTTATCATCCTTTCTCGTCTTATTGAGTGGTTCAATGGCCCGTTTATCCCCAATCTGACCCAATGCTTCGGCTGCTGCTTTCCTTACATGCCAGTCACTGTCATTCAAAGCTTGCAGAAGAGGGTCTACTGCCCGTATATCCCCAATTTTCCCCAGAACTTTAATTGCTGCTTCCCGACCCCAAAAATAATCGTCGGCCAGTGCTTTAATGAGCGGGTTTACTGCCGGTTCACCTATCTTTACCAATGCTTCTGCTGCTGCTTCAGCGGAGTTAAAATCAACCAAGGTTTCAATCAGGGGCTCAATGGCCCTTGGATCTTTAATTTTTCCTAAAGTCTCAGCAGCCGCAATGCGTACATCTTGATTAAAATCATCCAGTACCTTGATAAGCGGCTCAACTGCCCAGGTATTTCCAATTTTTCCCAATGCCCTGATGACTGCAACCCTGACATGCCAATCTTCGTCGTTCAGAGTGTTTATGAGAGGTTTCACGGCTTTCTTGTTCCCGGATACGCCCAAACCCATGGCCGCTGCTTTCCGTACATGCCAGTTGTCGTTATTTAGGGCTTTAAGCAAAGAGGAAACAGCCGGTTCTCCTATATAACCCAGCGACCAGGCTGCATTGGCCCTTACGTTTCTGTCTTCATCTGCCAATGCCTTCAGAAGGGAGTCAACTGCTCCGGAAGCATCCATCCGTCCCAGTATACCTGCTGCTAATGCCCGCACTTGGTTATTATTATCGTTCAGTGTTTTAATCAGAGGTTTAACAGCCGGATTTCCTATATTGATAAGTGCTCCCGCCGCTGCTGCACGAACACCGGCATCATCGTCGGCAAGCGCCTGGATGGCAGGATTCACAGCCCGCAGATTTCCAATCTTCCCCAGGGCCATCGCTGCAGCTGCCCGGACATTGGCATTCTCGTCACCGGACAGGGTTTTGATAAGTGGCTCGGTAGCGCTGGAATCTCTGATCTTGCCCAGGGTTTTGGCTGCCGTTGCCCGGACATTCGCATCATCATCTTCGGAAATCGTTGTGATGAGAGGTTCAACAATACGTGGATCCTCAAATTTTGCAAGAGCATCCACTGCGGCTGCCCGGACGTTGGCATCGTTGTCGCCGGAAAGCTTCTCAATAAGTGGTTCCAGGGCACGTGAGTCACCTATTTTTCCCAGAGCCACCACCACGGCTTCTCTTACATATCGCCGGTTATCATCCAGGGCCGCCATAAGCGGCTCTACGGCACTTGTATCTCCCGATTGCCCAAGGGCCCAGGCTGCCTCCCATCGGACCGAGGGGGAAGATGCATTTTTAAGGTCCTGAATGTGTTCCTCTATATTCTCTGATTGCGCAAAAATAGTTATTGATATACCCTGAAGGAAAATGAAAATTAATAAAAAGCATACTGAAATTTTCATAATAGGAGGGATGCATTTTGGGTTAGAATGTTTTTCGGGTGGCTTCCTGGTAATTCTTATATTCCTGCTGAAATCTGCCGTGTCATCATTTTTATGGTATGGGAAATTCTGATTCATCATTTCGTGTGCTTTCTATCTCGTTCAATATTCTGGCCCTGATCAACTGAAATGTTGAACTTCAGCATATTTAATAAGACATATCCAAATCAAAAATAATAAAATTTGCCGGAAAAAGTTTTGATTATTGCAGTAACTCCCAAATTTTTAACACCCCAATTCTTTTCAGGATATTGAAAATGAATGTTACTTGTTATGCGTTTTTCTTCTGTTGGACCTGTTTCAAATACATAAATCTGAAATTTGTGTTATCTTTGAATGGCTAAACGCACTATATATGTTACTGATCAACAAAATTTTTCCCTTTCTTTCGATGGTTTCACCCTGTTTTATAAGGATCTCCTTTTTTGAGGAAGAAGGGCAGTGGTTTTCATCATCGGGAAACTCCCGTAAAGGTAATAATAATGGTAAAAGCGAGGACAATGATGAAGATGATGATGGCGATGATCTGAATAATTTTGACCGGGAAAAGCTTCTTGAAGATTTTCTGGGTGAACTGGAGGATGCAGAGGTAACACCCGGGGAGAGCAAGTCCAGTTTACCGGAAATATACAACCTCACCCCCGATGATTATCCAGAGGTGGAGATTCCTGAAGAATCAAAAGAAAGGATTGAGGAGCTCAGGAAAATAGCCGAATCCATTGAGCAGAAGAAACACAAGCTGGAATATGTAAGCAAAGAACTGGTAAAAGGGGATTACCGTATAGATTATGCCAATCACCTTAATGAAGCCCAGTTAACAGCTTCAACTACCACTCAGGGTCCTCTGCTTGTAATAGCCGGGGCAGGAAGCGGTAAGACCCGGGTTATCGTTTATCGGGTGAGCTATCTGCTGGAAAACAATGTGGATCCCGGAAGGATATTGCTTCTGACCTTTACCCGCAAGGCAGCACATGAAATGCTTACAAGGGTGGAACAATTGCTTAAGGATACGCGGGCCGGAAAAGTAATGGGTGGAACTTTTCATTCCTTTGCAGTGCACGTGTTGCGGAAATATGCAGGGCTGCTCAACCTTCCTCATAATTTTACCATTATTGATACTGCGGACAGCGAAGATACCATTGATCTGATCCGCACCGAGCTGAAGTACAACCAGAAGGACAAAAAGTTCCCCAAAAAAAAGCGTTTGCAGAAGATCATCTCCGGATCCAGAAACAGGAACATGACCATCCGCGATTTTGTGGAGCGGTTTTATTCAGGGCTTATCGATTATGTCCAGGATATTGAATTGATCTATAACGGTTTTACCCGTTATAAAGAAATGAGCAACATATTCGATTTTGATGATCTGATGGAATTCCTGAGAAATTCACTTCGTGACAAGCCCCGTTTCCGTAAGAGATTGCAGGAAGATTTCGACTACATCATGGTGGATGAGTTCCAGGATACCAATGTGGTGCAGAAAGAGATTGTCGACTGGCTGGCTGCGAAACATCGCAATCTGATGGTAGTGGGGGATGATTCTCAGAGCATCTATGCTTTCAGGGGTGCCAATTACGAGAACATACTCAGGTACCCCCAGCAATTTCCCGATTGCAAAGTGGTAAAGATTGAAAAGAATTACCGGAGCAGCAGGAATATTCTGGATTTTACCAATAACATCATCGATCATTCCATCATCGGATATAAAAAGAAGCTTTACTCGGATATTGAATCGTACAATCTCCCCACGGTCAAACGGTTTTACGATGAAGAAGAAGAGGCGGCCTTTATAGTGTCCAAAGTTCTGGAATTACGCGAGCAGAATGTGCCGTTGAATGAGATCGCGGTGTTGAACCGGGCCGACTGGCACAACCGTTACATTCAAACTGAGCTCAATAAACGTGGCATTCCCTATGTGGTGGTTGGAGGCTTCAAATTTAATGAGCGCATGCATATTAAGGACATGATCGCATACCTTCGCATCATATTAAATCCCCATGATTCGGTTGCCTGGCACAGGGTGCTGAAATTGCTGCCCGGAATAGGAAAGGTAACAGCCGGAAATATCGTAAGGGAGGTGAGAAAGAGCGGAGAGATTGAGCTGGATAAGTTCATGGGCAAAAAATTCTTTATTCAGCTGAGGCAATTACGGGATGTATTGAATCGTGCCGCTGATGAAAAGCTTTATGTAAATGAACGCCTTCAGATACTGAAGGATTACTATGCACCCATACTGGAGAAAAAAGAAACTGACTACCAAAGTAGATTGCTGGATATTGATGTGCTAATTGACCTGGCCAAAAAGTATGACACCATCGAGCGCTTCCTGTCTGATTTTGCTTTGGAACCACCTTCGAGAAGCCTTTCGGGCGAGACCACCCCATTGATTGATGAGAGTGAAGAGCGTCCTATGACCATTTCAACCGTTCATTCGGCCAAAGGATTGGAGTGGAATACGGTGATCATCCCACATGCCCTTGATGGCCTATTTCCTTCCATCCGTGCAAAGGATCTGGAAGAGATAGAAGAGGAGAGAAGGCTGTTTTATGTGGCTTGCAGCCGTGCCAAAGAGCAGTTGTTTATCACTTTTCCAGGTGTGTTGTATTCATATAATGCTGTTTTTACCTATCCATCCAGATTTCTCGCTGAAATTCACAAAGACCGGTTTACATTTTGAAAAATATTTTTATTTTTGGAGGCAAGATCTAGTAACCATCAAAACGTTTTTATGGATCAAACCCGAAATAACATCCAGCGCCTTATTGAAATTCGGGATAAAGCCGTTGCCTCCGGTGATGAAAACACAACCAAGGAAGAATTGATCCGTCTTGCACACGAAGCCTTTCAGCTTGCCAAAGCCTGCGATATACTTGATCAATCAAAATATGATGTGCTTAAACAACTGAAAGGATATGAAATAAGATCTTTTTCCCGCTTTCTGGAATCTGATATGACCATGAAGTCCCTGGTAGAAAATCTTATCTTTTTTTGTGTTTCTATAATTACGATCATTCAAGGTAAACTGGATATTTGATATATGCCTGAAAGAAAGCCCCTCATAAAAACTCTTGTATTGATTGTTGTAATTGCAGCACTTGGTTTATTGGCCAAGCTGATACCCCACGGAGGTACGCCCTGGATTACAAACCATCTGGCCGGTTTATTTTATGTAACGGAACTTTCCCTGATCCTGTTCTTGTTTTTTTATGAGCATTTTATCGTTTTGCTGGTGCTGGCCGCTTTTCTGCTTACTTCTCTGGTTGAATTCACACAATACTGGCATCCTGCTTTTCTGGAGCCTGTGAGGTCCTCTTTTCTCGGACACACCATTATCGGTTCAACTTTCAGCTGGCTTGACTTTCCATGGTACGTCGGAGGAGCAATACTGGGATGGTTGCTTCTTCGGTGGGTAAAGAAGCCTTAAATTTTACTTCTTCCCCTTTTTGATCTTCTTCTTAAGCTTTTTTTGCTGCTTGCGCGTTTTTTCCAGGGTTTGCCTGATTTCTTCCAACTCATTAGCCTTTTGCAGGATTTCGTCTTGTCTGCCGCCGAGCTCGTCTGTCTTTGAAATAAGATATTGCAGCGATTTTCGTCGTTCTGACCGGATATAAAGGATAAGGAAGATGATAAGCCCGATGGCTAAACCGTGAAAAATGAAATGAAGCGTGGCATGCTGCCTGTTTTGTTTTTGGTTTTCATCAATGTTTTGCTGTAATTGGGCAGCTTTTTGACGGAGCGAATCACGGGTTACACCATGCTCCTTATTTATGTCTTTTTCCAGGGACTCCAGGTCTTTCAAGGATTCTCCGGAAAGCGACAATATGCTGTCCAAACTGGTGGTACGGCTCTGGTTTATCTTGTTTAGTCTGGATAACAACAGGTTGACCCGTTGCTTCACATACTGAAGGTCTTCATAAACCAGGCTGTCGGTATCGCTGGCCCCTGCTGCAGTCATTATGCCGGTGAAGAGTATCACTGTTACCAGTATTTGCTTTGGCCAGATATGGAACATTTGTTAAAGATTTAATGATCAATTCACCCGGTTATATTGGATAATGCTTTAAAAGTGTTAGTGGAACGATCAAAACATTACCGGATGCACCCTTTGTTTCAAATATAAAGATTTTAACAGGGAAAAAACAATAAGACTTAAAAGATCTGGGCATTTGTTCAATCCCCCTCTTATGTCAAGGAAGGTATGCCAAAAGGCTATAAGAAGGTTCTTCCAATGATCATGATATCATCTATCTGTTCTGCTTCACCTATCCATTCATCCAGTGTCTTGGCGAGCATCTTTTTTTGCTCGCTGATGGCTTTGCCCTGTATTGAGAGGATAAGATCTTTCAGGTTTGTTGTTTTGAACTTTTTACCTGAAAGACCTCCAAATTGTGATGCGTAACCATCCGACATCAGGTAAATGGTGTCTCCCTTTTCCAAACGGATGGTATGGTTGGTGAACCTGATTCCGTCCTTCATTGATTGTCCAAGGGAAATCCGGTTTGCTTTGTATTCATATAACCCGTTATTCCGGACGAGCCAAAGGGGAATAAAACTACCTGCATATTGTAGTTCTCTGGTATCCGGATTATAACAGGCCAAACCAATGTCCATGCCATCCTGTACGGGATCGTCTTCCCTCTGATTGAGTGTGTCCTTTACTTCCTGATTTAAATGGTATAAAATTTCAGATGGTTTGGTAATATTATGTTCAATCACAATTTTCTTAAGAGAGATATGGCCAATAAAGGACATAAATGCACCCGGCACCCCATGCCCTGTGCAATCTACGGCGGCCATATAGTGATACCCGTTGTGCTGTGATAACCAGTAAAAGTCTCCGCTTACAATGTCTTTCGGACGGTAGAATATCAATGTATTGTTGAATGGGATTTTTGTAGGAAGAATGGCCAGCTGAATCCTTTTGGCATATTCAATACTGGAGGTGATGGCCTCATTGCGCAGCTCAAGTTCTTCATTCGCCTTTTGAAAATCTTCTGTTCTGGCTTCCACTTTTTTCTCCAGTTTTCTTTTCTCATGTTTGAGGTTTCTCTCTCGGATGATAATGATGGCATACCCCAGCAATCCCACAAATACCAAAAGAATAACATAAAACCATACCGATTGATAAATGAATTTTTGAATTTTAATATCCAGATTTGCCGGAGACTCGGTGACTTTTCCAT
Organism: uncultured Bacteroidales bacterium; assembly: GCA_964399175.1. Classification (GTDB taxonomy): domain Bacteria; phylum Bacteroidota; class Bacteroidia; order Bacteroidales; family UBA12077; genus JAGXLC01. The sequence goes on from CAYNPZ010000007.1 coordinate 35,492, forward strand.
CCTCATTGAAAGCTTTGAGCTGAAAGGTGTATTCTCCGGGTCTGACGTTGCCAAATCTGACTGTTTTATTTTTTATCGGGTCTGACCAGCCTTTGCTGTAGCCTTTCAGTCTGTACTGATAGCTTACGGCCTCCGGATCGCGCAACTGGATTCCGATAAAGTTAAATCTCAGCTTATGACTTCCCGGTTTAAGCGAAATTTTTTTGTTGGAAGCGGTTCTTTTATTATCCACATATACATCTGTAATATTAAGGCGGGGTGGTATGGTATCCTTTTCAGATTTTCCGGCCGACAATCTAACCATACCATTGGAGGTACCAAACCAGACTTCCTTTTCTGAACGGGCATAGGCCGCGTTAATGTGAAATTCGGTGGAGCTTTTAATTCCATAATTGTTACCATAGGTTTTTATGGTGTGTTTTTTTGTATCAATTTCAGATACTCCACCATGATGACCCACAAATATTTTATTATTGGCGTAGCTCAGGCTGTAACCGTAATCTGACAGCAATCCCTGTTCTCTTTGAAATTGATGGGTGGTGTCATCTTCGATTTTAAACACACCATTCCCATAAGTACAGACCCAGATATTGCCGAAGTGATCTTCTGTCACGGAATTGATAAGCATCAATCCTTCCGTATTGAGTATGGGGAGTTCTTCAAGCCGGCCATCCGGCTCTATGGCTATAAGTTTGTTGCTTTGGGTACCAGCCAGAATTTTATTCCCCGAATATATGTGAATATGCCTTACATTGTTGTGTGGTAATCCGTTGTTGGTGTTGTACCAGTAAGTTTCATTATTTTCGGGATTAAGCCGGCAGATACCTTTCTTGGTAGCCACCCATATGTAATTTTTGTTTCCTGTGATATAATTGATTGAATTCTCCAGATCCCCGGAAGATATTGGTATCCTTTCTATCTTTTGTTTTAACTGGTTTAATTTGAAAATACCGGATTTTTCAGTGCCTATCCATACCGTTTGTTCTACAGGCCGGTAATCCAATGCAGTGATTTTTTCATTGGGAAGCCCGTCATCTGTGTTGTATGTTTCTAATATTTCCCCGCTTCCGGCATCGATGTTCAGCAGGTTCCTATCCGTACCTGCCCAGATGTTATTTTTTGCGCCGTCCAGTGCATAAAACGAATTTTTTGGGAAACGCTTGTTATAAGAATATAAGATAAGTTTTTCCTCAACGAACCGGGCCAGGCCGTCTCCATATAGGCCAAGCCAGATATTTCCTTCTCTGTCATGAAAGAGGCACTTCACATCATTGGAGGGTAAACCGTTATTTTTATTGAGATGCAGAGCTTGTTGGGAAGGATGCCGTATATTCAGTCTGAAAACACCGGAACCAATAGAGTTTAACCAAATGTGGCCTTTATTATCGAGGGTGGCATCCTGAATGTTTTCCAGTGTTTTTTCCTGCAAACTGTCGATTCGGACGGCTGAAAACTCAAAGTTTCTGATCTTGTTGAGTGTGAATATACCCTGACCCTGGGACAAGGCAATCATTTGGCCGTTTGATGGGCTGCGAATGATGTCGGTTACATTTCCTTCAGGGAATTCTTTAACCGGCATCATATTCTTCAGCGTGTCTTCTTCCGGATTAAATCCGGCAAGATAAAGGTGCTGGTTGGTTCCAATGAACAGTTGGTTTTTGCTAAAATAATGCAGGGATGAAATGTACTCCTGTCTGAAAGGAGTTTTTATGTGATGAACCTTCAACTGAGGACCAATCATATACAAGCCTTCTGTCTGACTGGAGACCCAAATGTTGCCGTTTTTTCCTTCTGTGATATCCGTTACGGAATTCTGGTTATGAGAGGTTTGGATTCTTGCAAACCGGGTCCCGTCATAACGGGTAATCCCTCCGTTCATATGACCGAACCAAAGGTTTCCCTGTTGATCTTTCAAACTTTCGGTGATGAAGCTGCCTGCAAGTGAGTCACTGGTAGTAAAATGCCTGAATTGAAAACCATCAAAGCGAAACAGACCTTCACCTGTGCCAATCCATAAGAAGCCCCTGTTATCCTGATTGATCGTGTAGATGAAAGGTTGGGTCAGACCTTCATTGGGCCCGTAATGATTGAATTGGTGCTCTTGCTGGGATAAGCATTCAGTGAAGATAAATATGAACAAGAAGGCCAATATGTATATTTTGGATTGCAGAGACATCAATAGTTAGATTGATTTTTATTTGTCAATTACTTCCATTCTTATTTTGGGCTGATATACCGGTATACCTCCAATAGGAACCACATAAAACGGCAGAGTCTCCCCGTACTGATTTTGTACAACCACGACCACATTGTTATTCTTAACCAGTTCACTTCTGCTTTTAATGAACTGGAGCTCCATAGAAGAATTTCTTTCTTCTTCCTGCACGGGAAACTGGTCTTTTTTCCACTCGTTCTCTCCGGTTACAGAGCAAAGCAATCCGTTTTTAGCTACCGATACAAGCCGGATAAATCCATCGTTATCCCAGTCGAAGTTTCTTATTTCAATAGCAGTTGTCTTATCGTCTACGTAGGGATAAATCTGTGATACATTGTTTTGGTTGTTCCACATTCTGAAGGTATACTCATATGTAAACAGGTTACCCCCTTCTATTTCCTTTGATTCGTTTTGTTCCGAGCTAAGAAAATAGCGGTATAGATTGCCGTCGTTTCCATCTACTCCCTCAGCAATGATTTTGAATACATAACCCTCGAATTTTTTCACCCGTTCCCCTTCCTGGGGATTAAAAGGACCAAAAACGTACCAGTCCTCGTCATATTCGCTTTGGTTTTGGAAAGTTTCGGAATCCAGTAAAATGCCACTTTTATAATTTCCGACAGGGTCAATATTCTTCGCATCCTCATTGCTCCAACATCCCGGTCCACCGTAGATTGAAAATTCCACACTGGTGTTGAATTCTCCTTTTTGTTCATCCAGCTCACCGCCTGTATCGGGATCATATACCCTAATATAAATGGGTTCTTTTACAGACTCCGGAATTTTAGCAAAGAAGATCTGGCAAAAATCATCATCGCCCCAGGATTTATCCGAATTACCACCAAAAGTAACCAGATAAGGGATGTTTTCATCTTCTGCCGGAGCAGACTGAGCCATTAATATGCTGTTGGTTGACAGTTCAGCCAATAAAAAGGAAATGATTATTATGACTTTATATAATTGCATATTGAAGGATTATTCTTTTATCAATATAAATTCCACTCTTCTGTTTTTCTGTCTGCCCTCTTCAGTTTGATTACTGGCTATGGGCCTTGATTCACCATATCCAACTGCCTTTAATCTATCTTGAGAGATTCCTCTCGAAACCATATAATCCATGATGGATTGAGCCCTTTTTCTTGACAATTCCATGTTGTATTCGAACGATCCAATGTTGTCGGTATGGGCTGCGATTTCAATTTTAATATCGGAATTATGCTTCATAATGTTGATGATACGGTCCAGAATGGGGTAGGAGCTTTTGGCCACCTTGTATTCATCAAAGCCGAACCGGGCGTTATCTATTTTACTGAATGCTTGGTTAATTTGATTTACAACCTCTTCAGGTAATTCTGCCATAATATAGCTTTTTACCCGGGCCTCTTCAAAACCCCGCTCAACCACATCATTGTAAATCGGGTAGATGCCAGGTAATGATTCTTTTTTGCCCACGGTATAATTATACAAGCCATCACTTTCGTCATAAAATTCGCTGATCCTGTAAGTATTTCGCAACGGATCAAATACTGAATCCTGAAGAGAGACTTTCTGTTTAGATGAGAGCACTTCTACCCGGTAAATTTCTTTCCTGGAGTTTCTTTCATAGGCATTGAATTCTGTTTGCAATTCATCGTTCGGTTCCGTTTCAGGATCGGTTGCCGGATTTATTTTTCCTTCCTTTTTCTCCTGATACATGGCCAGAGCCTGATAATCTTCGAACACCCTGACCTCCTTCCATACACAGTGGTTATCTCTCATTCCTGTCGTGTCGCTTTTGCCTGTTAATCCCAGCATGACCCTGTATTTACCCTTTTCCTCATAAGTATGCTGAACTACCGGACCTTCTGCAGAGGTATCCTCGCCAAAATCCCAATAATATTTGTCAATGTTAAATCCCGGAAGGTTGGTTTTTAACCCGTCGAATTCTATTTCTTTGCCTTTGATAAAGGCATCTTTGGAACGAATATAAGGCTGGATGGCATTTTTGATTTCAAATTCGTAGTGCTTTTGGGTAAAGAATATATTGCCGGTTCTGTTGTCTATCATATTTAATTCAACACTGTATTTACCTGTGTCCGGGAAACAATGTTCTACTTCCAGTCCAGGGATCTTAGTACCATCACTGAATGACCATTCATATCTTACGGGAATGGAGTCCATTTTGTTATAGCTTTCATCCCAAAACCGATAACAATAATTGTTTTCCTTCAGGCTGTCACAATCATTGAAAACAGAGGGTTGATTTAAATGGATCGGATCTAAATTATTATACTGACAGGATGTATCATTGGCATCACGCAGGTAAACGGTATAGTCACCTGCCGGCAGACCGGTGAAAACAGAGTCGCTTACCCATGTTGCACCTGAGTCAAGGCTGAACTCATATATGCCAGACCCGCCGGAGGGATCCACAACAAACCCACCATCTCCCCCCTGAAAAGTAGTCGGATTTTGATGTGCACTATCTACCTGTATCAGGTTCAAGGGTTCTGGTTCCCTGATGCTGGCAGTCACCCGGGAAGTAATGCCATTGCTCCCTTTAACCATGCAGGTGTATTCACCGGCTTTCAGATTTGAAATATCTTCCTGTTCAGAGGAAAAACCATTGGGACCCCTCCAGGAATAATCATAGTTACTTCTCCAGTCAGGTAAACTTAATGAACCATTATTTTGATTGGGAGATGCATCATATGCAATGAACCCACTGCCTTCATTGAATTTCCAGTACCCTTCCAGACCTGTTTCATTGCCGTACAATTCCTTTAACATGTTCTTCCTGATCTGCTCTTCTTTCCGTGCAATACTCCAAACCCGAACTTCGTCTATCATGCCTTTAAATTGCCTTTTCCCGGAATTGTCCTGTGCGATATGGAATGCCGCGGAACCTTCCCTCCAAATGGCCTGCCTGTTGGGTTGGCTGGCCACTTCCTTGCCGTTCACATAAAGCCGCATTCTATGCCTGTTATAGGTAGCTGCAAAATGATACCATACATTGTCGGTGATATGGATCGTATCAATGAGCTCCCTGTTGCCTGCATAGAATATCAGTTCGTTTCCTTCATATCGCAGACCATAATGCCCTTCTTTGCCCATTACCTGCAAAATGTCTTCTTTTTGTTGCGTTGTCCTGATCCAGGCTTCCAGGGTGAGGGCTCCGCTCATATTGAGAGAAGGATCATCCTGAATGATCACATCATCATTCTTCCCATTAAAAGAGAGTGCCTGGGTGCATGGTGTTGAATCGGTTACTGTGAGTACAATGGCTCCTGCATGATCACCATGACATGTATTGTGGGTAAGGCTTGTATTCAGTTCCATGCCATCAATTACTGAAATGTAAACGGTACCTGATCCATTTAGAGCAGGAGCGGCGTTATCTGATACCTTATAGTCGTATTGATCGGTACCGGTGAAATCCTCCGGCGGGTTGTAGGAGAATTTGCCGTTGCTCCTAATGGTGATAGTGCCGTCTTGTTCAGTAGAAGCCTTCTTTACAGGAGAAATTTTGATCCGGTCCTTATCCACATCATAATCATTGGCCAGAAGATCCCCGGTTAAGGTAGTATTGACAGGTGTGGAAAATGCTTCATCCACCACTACAGGGGCGTCGTTCACATTATTCACCTTAATTTCCACCCGGATTTCACTGCCATAATAAGTTTCGTCGTAAGGCCTGTAGGTAAAGCAATCTATGCCGAAGAAATTCTTTTCAGGTGTATAATCGAAAGAACCATCTGCATTAAGATTCAGTTCTCCGTGTTTGGCATCTCTTATCAGCTCGGCGGTTAAAGCACCGGAAATGGAATCCGGGTCGTTGTCGTTGCGTAATATACCAGGTGCGGGTTCATGATGGGGCTTGTCTTCTTCTACAATCCTGCGGTCAGCGGTAGCTACGGGTACCGCATTTACCTTTTTATCCATTAAGTTCTTGTATCCGGTTGCTTTGGTATGTATATAAATGGTAACAGTAGCCATGTTGCTTTGATTGTGGCCATTGTTTGCTTCGTAAGTAAACGAGTCCCTGCCTGCGAAACCCGGTGCAGGAAAATAGGCAAAAGATCCGTCAGTATTCAGCTTGACCGATCCGTGGGCCGGGTCATTGATTTTTACGGCATTCACGGCGTCGTCGAAATCGTTGCCGAGAACACCAGGAGCAGATACAATGAGTGTATCATTGATCCCTGTAGAATAATTGTCGTTCAGGGCAACGGGTTTATTGTCCTGAGCCCTCATTATTACCCCAAAAAACAAAGTAATGAGAAATAAACAAATCATTATGGACAATCTTTTATTCATGGCTCTTATTTTATATTAATACGATCATCTGTTCGTTCGTTTTTCCCGGATTCCTCTTTATTATCCTGATCATCAGGTAAAACCCGAGCGTTTTCATAAACTTTCACCTCTTTCCAGACACAGTGCTTTTCCTTTAATCCAGTGCTGTCATTGCTGCCGGTGATGCCAAGGATGACTTTGTAGGTTCCTTCCTTTTTATAGGCATGGCTGGTTTTTGGACCCTTTGCCAGCGTCCTGTCCCCGAAGTTCCAGTAATAATGTTCAATTTTAAGATTCGGAAGATTGGATTTCAAGCCGTCAAATGCCGTCTTTTTGTTTTTGACGGTTGCATCTGCCGAATGGATGTAGGGTTGCACCGCATCTTTGATCTCAAATTCAAAGTCTTTTTGTGTGTAATATAACGTGTCTGCCAGGGGATCGACAATATTCAGCTTAACCTGGTATTTACCCGCACCGGGGAAACAATGTTTCACTTCCAGACCCGTGGCACTGGTTCCGTCACTGAATTTCCATTCATATCTGGTAGGCAGCGTGTCAATTTTATGATATCCTTCGTCCCAGAAACGATAACAATAGTGGTTCTCCTGAATGCTATCGCATCCATGGAATTGCGGCCTTTTGCTCCTGAAACGGTATATATCATCTGAGCCTTTTCTGTTTGAGGAAAAATAACCGGTTTGGAAGTCGTGACCCGTTATCAGTGCAAAGTCATCATCTTCTGAATTGATGGGTGGCTTCAGATGCACAGGCTCTATCCATTCTCCGTTTTGCTTTTCTGTGAAAAATATGTCCTTGCCTCCCAACCCTCCGTGTCCTTCAGAAGAAAAGAAAAGTTTTCCCGAAGCACTGATGAAAGGATACATCTCATTTCCCTCCGTGTTGATCCGGGGGCCCAGATTGACAGGCTCACCCCAGGTGCTGTCCTTCCTTTCCGAATAATACAGATCGGTTCCTCCGTAACCACCGGCCATGTTTGAGGCAAAATATAAGCGGCGGTTCAGTGTGTCATAAAAAGGGGTGGTATTGTGGTAATCTCCGCTGTTGTATGGGAAACTGCGGGTATCAGACCACTCCCTGTTTTGCCTTTGGGCCGAAAAGATACCCAGTGTGTTTACAGAATCAGCTACGTCTTTCATTTTCGTTTCTGTATTTCTGTTTCTGGAATAATATATAGCCTGTTCCCGGTGATTGAAAGTAACCGGCCCGTCATTGAAACGGGTGACCAGGTTCTCGCTGAATATTCCGGGATCTTCCCATGTTGCCGTGTCATCGGGATTGATGCAGTAGATGTTAAAATGCTCCTTCTTATTTCTGGTCAGGTATCTAATGAAAAGATCATCGGGCCGGTTGGAACAAAAAACAATGCTATCCCGGTACATTGCAGGGGAGAACTCATCATACCGATCCGAGCTGAAAGGAGCTGGTTCCGCGGAATAATAATCCGGCTGGGCACCGGCTTTCCCCGCTGCCATAAAAAGAAGGATGTATATGATCAGTCTTTGCATATCGGCCATACGTTTAAAAATATCTCGGGCTTACCACTTTCAGCAAGTATTTGAAATCATATCGCAGCATGATCTCATGGGTACCTCTGTTGTACCTTCCCAGTTCGGAAAAATCCGTACCGTAGGAATAAGCCAGCCTGAACTGATTGTTGATCTGGTATTGCAAGGTCCAGATGATGCCTTTTTCCGATCTGTAATTGGTGCCCAGCCAGAATTTGTCCTTCACAATAACATGAAGGTTCAAATCTACCTGTCTGGCCCTGTTTGGCTTGAATCGTAAAAGGGCGTTCGGAAGCAGTTTTACCGATTCATTGATTTCCCATAAGTACCCTCCCATCACCATATAGTTGGAATCGTCTAAACTGTGATACATTTCGTACTCGCCACTTGCAGGGCTAAACCGGTGATTCATAAAAAAGGGTGCGGAAATTCCGGCATAATACCGGTCGGTATAATAATATACACCTGCACTGAAATCAGGCATGATAAAATTCTTTTGGGTAGCCCTCACTGCTTCGTCTCCCTGATCGAGTACCCGATACTCGTGGGGGTTTTTGTTGGTTATTGAAACCCCGGCTCCCAGGCCGAGTGATAATTTACCCGGTCCTGTTTTGAAACTGTAGGAATAGTTGCCCAGCACTCCTGTTTCCTGTTTGATGCCCATTTTATTATTCATGAGCACAAGTCCGATACCGGGTCTTTGCTTCAACAAGGGGGAGTGCATGCTGATAATCTCCGTGCGGGGTGCGCCTTCAAATCCAACCCATTGGTTACGGTACGACATGGCAACGCTCATAGCCTCCCTTCTTCCGGCGTAAGCAGGGTTGATGCTCAGGGCATCCAGTGTATACTGCTCGCTCAATGGGTGGAACTGTCCGTATGATTCCCCAAATGCCATAAGGAACAATAAACCCGCTACGGCTTTTTTTATCAGTGTGCTATGTCGAAATATCCTTTTAATACCCTTCCTGATTTTAGTTTCAAAATATAATAATAGGTGTCCGCGGTAACCTTTTCCCCCCATTTGTTGATGCCATCCCAGTCGCCCTGATAATTTTTTTCCCTGTATATTTCATTTCCCCACCTGTTGAAAACTATAAATTCTTCACATTCCGTGTTTTCCAG
>CAYNPZ010000007.1:44732-46531 GCA_964399175.1 uncultured Bacteroidales bacterium
GGTATCCCCTTTACATAGTTCGTATTCCTCCGGAACATTTAATTCCGGCAATGGATTCACTTCAATGGTTACATAGGCGGTATCTGCAATGTTTTCTTCTTTGCTGACAATTACCTGGTATGTAGTTGTGTCCTTAGGTGAAGCGATGGGGTTGGCTTTTTCAGGGTCTGATAAACCCTCCGAAGGTTTCCATTGGTAGGATTCTCCTCCCGAAGCATTTAATTGTACAGAGTTCCCCTTGCATATGGTCGTATCCGGTTCGGCGAGGGCGAAGTCACCGGCAATGACTGTAACGGTAACACTGGCGGTATCGCTGCATCCTTCAGTATTGGTTACGCTCACTGTATAACTGGTGGTAGTATCCGGACTGGCTACAGGATCAGCTACCGTGGTGTCAGACAGCCCGTGGGAGGGACCCCACAAATATTCAGTTCCCCCGGAAGCATTGAGTTGAATTTCTTCCCCTTTCTGAATCTCTTGATTTTCTCCCGCATCGGCAACAGGCGGTTCAAGGAAATTGACAGTGATGGTATCTGAATCTGCGCATTTGCCGTTGACCTCGGTCCATGTAAACTTATATTCACCTGCCTCTTCCACGGTGACCGTGGTGGTGTCTTGATCAGGGGAATCCGACCAGTTTTTGACAGACCCGGGTCCGCTGGTTTTCTCCCAGTATCCTGATCCGGTATCTGTTGACAGGGAGGCTTCGAGGTCAAAGCTTAGTCCGCAGGTGTCGCCTCCTGTACCCGGGTCAGCCACGGGCTGCTGGTATCTTGTTATCCGCATAAGATCCCTTAAAGTGGGCAGAGTATCATGCGTAAAGGACCACATGAAAGTATCGATTCCATAATTGATTTCTGTGACTTGAGTACGGGGATCATGGGGATCATTGATGACCGGCTCGTCACCGGAAGATTCCTCTAGGACAAAAACATTGTCAAAGCGGTAGATTTCCGACTCCTCCTCGTCATTCAGTATCCTGATGACAATCTCAAGCGAATCTCCGGCCGGGACAGTGTCTCTGGCAGTAATACTGTGGTATCCCCCAGATCCGCTGCCAGTCAGGTTTCCAATGGCTCCCTCGTGAAGCCCGTTGGTCAGCGCTTTTTCTGTTCCATCCACTCTGGAATAAGCTTTTATATAATCGCCTGATTCAAATTGGCCGTCTGTCCAGCTTTCCAGGTCAATGAAGATTTTTGTATTTGAGTATTCCGATATATCTATGGTTTCTGAAGTCCATTCAACAGTATTATTGTTGCCACTGACCTCAAATTTACCGGAACGTACCTCAGCGTATCCCTGATTGGAAGTTTGGGTTAAACTCCATTCGCTGGGTGGATCGGTATCTTCGGTAGTTCCATCTTCCAGATTGTTGAAATCCTCTTTCCAGATGATTCCCGGAAGATATGACCAGGTTCCTGTATAATTCATGGTAGGTGAATTGGCCTGAAGAATTGTAGCTGAGGTATCTCCGCAAAACTCCTGGTCAGAACCGGCTTGTGCCTGAGGTAAGGGTTCATTCTTATAGTCAAAATCTGTTTTCGCCAAAAAAGCGTTATAGTTATCGGCTTCAGGATAGCTGGTAGAATCGAAGTGAACATCCTTTAAGTAAAATCCGGAAGAATAAATTTCCCCGTATTTGTTACCATCCATACCTCCACTGTATTCATTGTCGTTCCCCCCAACAGATTTGGCCCACCGAAATGAACCCCGGGTGGTGAGCACTGTCAGAAAAACATCTTGTGCATCGTTACTGGTGAGGGTAGTGTCTCCCCAGAAATCCAGGGTGTTTTGGTATT
>CAYNPZ010000008.1:0-8216 GCA_964399175.1 uncultured Bacteroidales bacterium
TCATGTCCTTGTTGTGAAGGTCCCTGGATGCGGGTTTCATCCAAGAATTAATTTTTATATAACAGGCCGAATGAAGTTTTGTTTATTCCTTCTTTGTTTTGAGCTTGGCGCTGCTGATGCTGGCATTCAGCTCGAATCCGATGATCAGCGCCAGCGAATTGAAATAGGTCCAGATCATCACCACCATCAGTGTGCCGATGGAGCCGTACAACTTGTTAAGCTGTCCGAAGTTGTTGATAAAGAAAGAAAAAATCAGGGAGGCCATGATCGTCAGAAAGGTGGCGAAAATGGCGCCCGGCGAAAAGAAATTCCAGTTGGGCTTTTTGGCCGGTGCCAGGTAATATATGAACGATATGGCCAGCAGATGAAACAAAATGATGATGACCCATTTTCCGGTTAATATCAGGTAAAGGGTTATACCATATTCCAGGATGTTTTGTTCAACCAGCATATTTAAAACCGTACGGCTCAGTATGACCAGCAGGGTTGCCGTAGTGATAAGTGTAGCCAGTATAAAAACAAGGGCAATGGAGATCAGGCGTTGCGTGAACCAGCTCCGGGTTTCTATGGAATGATGGGTGGAGTTAAAGGCATCGATCAGGGCATGGATGCCGTTCATGGAGAAAAACAAACTGGCCAGGGCACCAAAAGACAACAGCCCCCAGTTTTTTTGGGTCACGATATTCACCAGCGTGGATTCCAGGAAGTGAAATGCATTTTGGGGCAGGATGTTTTCGAAAACGTTCAGCAGTTCGTTCTGGAAATTGGCTATGGGGATGTAGGGAATCAGTGTGAAAAGAAAGATTATTGCGGGAAACAATGCCAGTACAAAGTTGAAAGCCACTGATGATGCCCGGGTGGTTAAGGCGCCGTTTTTTATGCCTTCGATGAAGAACTTGATGACCTGGTAAGGGGGAATGTTGTAAAATCCCGGCAAACTGATTCTTTTGGTAACTTTTATTATTCCCCCGCTTTTCTTCTCATTTTCCATGACAATGGGATTGAATTTCCCTGAATGCTTGATGTTTATTAAGTAATAATTTTGCGGGTAAAAATAATAAGAATTTTGTGCCGACGAAAATGTTACGGAGCAGCAATTAAGGAGCATTTCGTACGAATAGTGACAGAATTAGTACCTTACCATTCTTCGTGCATTTTTTTGGCAAGAATTTGAATGGTAAGGTACTTAGAAGTCCACTGCCTTGAGGCTCATATCCAGGCTTTGTATCTGGTGGGTCAGGGCGCCAACCGAGATGTAATCCACACCGCATTCGGCATAATCACGGATATTATCCAGGGTAATGTTGCCTGAAGATTCAATTTCAAACATACCGTTGATCAATTCAACCGCCTTTTTGGTATCTTCTGTATTAAAGTTATCCAGCATGATCCGGTCTACACCGCCGGTACGTATAACTTTTCTGACTTCCTCCAGATTTCTCGTCTCAACTTCTATTCTAAGGTCTTTGTCCTTTTTTTGCAAATATTTCAGGGTTTTGCGTATGGCTTTGTCGACCCCTCCGGCAAAGTCGATGTGATTGTCTTTGAGCATGATCATGTCGTAAAGCCCCATCCGGTGATTGGAACCGCCACCAAGGGCCACAGCTTTTTTCTCCAGGATGCGCAAGCCGGGTGTGGTTTTTCTTGTATCCAGAACCTTTGTGTGAAGACCTTCTAATTGATCTGCGTATTTACGGGTTTGAGTAGCTATGCCGCTCATTCGCTGCATGAGATTCAGAACAAGCCTTTCTGCTTGTAGAATTGAACGTACCCTGCCTTTTACCTGGAAAACTACATCTCCGTCGTTTACTTTGCTTCCATCGGATATGTATTGTTCTGTTTTCAGATTCGGGTCAATGAGATCAAAAACCATCCGGGCGACATCAGTCCCTGCAATGATACCCTGTTCTTTAATCAGCAGCCGGGATTTTCCCCTTTTTCTTCCGGGAATACAGGCAAGAGAAGAATGATCACCGTCTCCTATGTCTTCTTCTACAGCAAGTTGAAGGATGTTTCGAAGGTGGTTTTTACTCAATTTCATTTTCAATGCGGAGTTGGTGGATAAGCAATTGGCCTTCTTTGGGTTTTAGCAGCATGTATACCCTGAAATTGCCTTTAAAGGTCTGAAGCCTGCCTATGGCATATTGAGCATCTTCCTTTCCTCCTTTATGAATGAATTTGAAATTTTGGGGTGGATGTTTGACAAAAAAATCGTCCATGATCCTTTCAGCCTGTGATTTGCTGTATATATCCTCTTTTTCTCCTACAGCAAGTTCCAGATTGTCATTAAAAAATCTTGCCAGCTCCTTAGCAGTACCTACTTTGAAGGCAATGGCAATGTCGTTTGGGATTTCTTGTTCGGGTATAGGAAATCCTCCTTTAAAAAATAAGGTGAAAACAATCAGAACAGGTATTATTTTTGCGTACAAGTTCATGGTATTTTGAATTTAACCCTAAAATGCAAAAATTGAACCATTGTTATTTTTCTTGTAAAAAAAATGACTCATCCTCCATTACTGACGCGGGGTCAAATTGCATGCTGCTAATATATAATTTATTTTATTAAGGCAAAAATGGGGTGAAGGTTAGCTAATGTTGAAAATTCAGTACTTTTCTTTGTAATTTTGGTGTTTATGAAAATCACAGCTCTGGTTGTAGGAAAAAATAAGGAAGCATATATTAGTGAGGCATTAAAGGAGTATGAGAAGCGGATCAACAAATACCTTCCTTTTTATATTGAAGAGATAAGCGGGATCAAAGGGTCAAAAAAGTATTCAGAGAAAGAGGTCAAAGAGAAAGAAGGCAGGAATATCCTTAAAAGGCTACCAACGGGAGCTTCGGTTGTTCTTTTGGATGAAAGGGGCAGGCAAATGAAATCCGGGGGGTTTGCAAAATGGTTGCAGAAAGTGATGAATTCAGGTACGCGTAATCTTGTATTTATAATCGGTGGTGCTTATGGGTTTTCTGATGAGGTATATGAAAAAGCCGATATGACCCTGTCTCTTTCAAAGATGACTTTCTCCCACCAGATAGCCCGGATCGTATTTGCCGAGCAGTTGTACCGTGCATTTACTATAATTAAGGGAGAGCCTTATCACCACGGGGGTTGAGCAGAGAATAAATAATTAAGAAATGGTATTTGAATAAAAGATTTTTAAAAAAAGAGAATTAAAATGCATAGGTTATTGGTTTTCCTGGGATTGTTTCTGCTTTTTTCAGCTGCCGGCCTGGTGTTGAGTGTTACTTTTGATAAGCAGGGCAAAATTGAGATTGATAAAGCAGCATTTGAGCATACTTTTTCAGGAAAACAGGAATTGATCAATGGGCATATTTCGGATATCACGGGCCAACTTTCGGAAGGAGATCTGAAAGATATAGGGCCATCCTTCTATTCAGATTATGCCGGTTTATATCAAAACGAGGGCATTGCATTCTATTTACTTCATAAAGGCGAACTTCGGTATTGGAATACCAACACCGTACCGGTTGCTTCCCTGGATACACTGAATGACGGGACTGCCAGGAAGCTGGGGAACGGGTGGTATTATATCCGCATAGCACAAAGGGATTCTATCCGGATCGTAGGTCTTGCACTATTGAAACATGATTATTCTTATGAGAACAATTATCTGAACAATACCTTTCAGGAAGATTTCGCCCTGCCACAAAGTGTCGGTATAGTTAAGGATCCGGGTAAGGGAGTTACCATAGCCGGGGAAAAAGGACAATATCTTTTTTCTCTTTATCCTCCGGATTATGAAAGGGGGGCGACATTCATGTATTATTTGTCAGTAATTTTGGTTCTGACTGGCTTTGTATTTCTATTTCTTTTTATTGGCCGTCTGTTTAGAATTCTTTCATCTTATAGGAGAAGGCTTTGGCTGTTGGCAGGGGTTGTGATTTTTCTTGGCCTGATCCGTTTCCTGTCAGTGCATTTTCAATTTCCCACTAATCTTTATCACTTGCAGGTATTTGATCCTTCATTTTATGCTTCATCCACCATCATTCCCAACTTGGGAGATCTTTTACTGCACCTGATATGTCTTTGGTTTGTCATCTGGCTGGCAACACGGTACCTGAGGCCCGGCGGCAAGACGGTGAAGTCTTCCAGGGCCTCCGGAATATTGGTTTCATTGATATGCGCCATCCTGAACATTGTATTCTTTGGCTTATTCTATTATCTCTTCCGTTCGTTAATTTTTAACTCCAGTTTTTCTTTTGAATTTCAACGGTTTTTCGAACTGGAATTCTCAGGCCTCCTGATGCTGCTCACCATTTTTGCATTGTTTTTTATCTATTTTCTCTGGATAGATTATTTCGTTTACAGGGTGAGCAAACGGCTTAATTATAAAGACTTTGTTCTGATTTTTATTTCCATATCACTGGGAGCCATTGGTCTTTCCTATCACTACGGAATAGCTCTGCAATGGTACACCATAGCGTTTTTTTATGTTACCCACCTAATAGTAGGTTTGATCGTATATTTCAATACCAGTTATAATTATCCCCGGTTAATTGTCATTATGTTAGTTTCTGTGTTTTTTGCCATGTTTTTTATCCATCACAATACGGATGTTAAGGAAAGAAACAAACGCCGGATACTTGTCACCAATCTGGAGAGCGAACGCGACCGTATAGGTGAATTATTACTGCAGCGGAGGGGAGAGCAAATTGCATCGGATAAACAAATCGCTCAATGGATGATCGGACATCTGGAAAATGAGCGCAGAATTCTGGAATACCTGAGAACCGAATATTTCGACGGATTTTTCAATAAGTATGATATTCAGATCTCTGTTTGTGGACCCGATGATGAGCTAAGCGTTATACTTGATAACCGCACTGAGCAGCATCATTGCTATTCCTTTTTCAACGATATGCTAAAGGAAGAAGGAATTCCCATGGCCAACAGTAGATTTTACTACCTGGACAACCTCAACGGAAGGATCAGCTATATTGGCATTATTAAATATCATGAAAAGGATTCCTACCGGGAGTCTACCCTTTATATTTCCCTGGACTCCAAGTTGACCAGCGGCCAGCTTGGCTATCCCGAGCTTCTTTTAAGCAGCGAGCTTACCGATCCCGGACCTCTGGAAGATTATTCCTATGCCAAATATAAATTCAATGAGCTGATCAGAAGGTCGGGCAACTTTTCTTACCCGATGAAGCTTACCTGGCAGTTTGAAACTGAAGGAGCCTATACTTTTAAGGATTACCAGGGCTACAACCATTTGGTATATAATATGGGTGAAAATTCGGTTATTGTGATCAGTAAGCCGCTCAAAAGCTTTCTGGATCTGCTGGCTCAGTTTTCCTATATCTTCGCCTTTTTTTATCTGGTTACCCTTTTGTTTATTTTTATCTCGGGATTGCCCGAAAACATCAGCAGGTTCAACTACAATTTCAAAAATAAGGTCAAGCTCTCCATGGTGTTGATCCTTATTCTTTCATTGATTGCAGTGGGGACGGGTACGGTTTACTATACAACCCAGCAATTTCAGAAGCAGCAGAAAGAAAGCATCGGTGAGAAAATGGAGTCTTTGATTGTAGAGCTGGAAGATAAACTGGGGTCTGAAGATACCCTGACTCAGGAAGACAGCGGCTATATCAATAATCTGTTAACCAAATTTTCCAATGTATTTTACGTGGATATGAATCTGTACAACCTGGAGGGAAAATTGCTTTCCAGTTCCCGTCCGCAGGTTTTTGAAAATAATCTGATAAGCCGGCGGATGAATCCTGTGGCCTATCAAAAGTTGTCGCAGGATAAGCTTCCTCAGTTCATTCATGATGAGATGATCGGAAACATGAGGTACCATTCGGCCTATGTTCCGTTTTACAACGATTACAATCAGGTGCTGGCCTATTTGAATATTCCCTATTTTACAAGACAACAGGTCCTGCAAAAGGAGATCTATACGATCATTATGGTGATGGTCAATATTTATGTTTTTCTCATCATTCTGGGAACTGTTGTGGCTGTGTTGATATCCAATACGATAACCAGGCCGCTTCGTCTGATTCAGCAGAAACTGGGCCGCATCGGCCTGGATAAATCCAATGAGAAGATCGATTATGAGAGTCATGATGAGATCGGCGAACTGGTTAGCGAGTACAACCGGATGATCGACGAGCTGGAAGCCAATGCTGAAAAACTGGCACAAACTGAAAGGGAAATGGCCTGGCGTGAAATGGCTAAGCAAATAGCCCATGAAATCAAAAATCCGCTAACACCCATGAAGCTTAAGGTGCAATATCTGAAGCGGGCCTGGGAAGACCGGGTAAATAATTTCGATGAAAGGATGCAGCAATTCGCCGATTCTATGATCAGTCAGATCAATACCCTTTCTGAAATTGCTTCGGAATTTTCAAACTTTGCCAAAATGCCCAGGGCAAGGAACAGGAAGCTGGATCTCAATCAGCAGATAGATAATGTTGTTAATCTTTTTGAAAATTCTGAAAATGTAGAAATAGAAAAAAATAACGATTTGGAAAGGCCCATCTATATCCATGCTGACAAAGACCAGATTTCGAGGGTATTTAGCAACCTGATAAAAAACGCCATTCAGGCCATTCCGGCTGACAGGAAGGGCAAAGTAAGTATTGGACTTCGTCAAAAAGACGGAAAATCTCTGGTAACCATTACCGATAATGGTAGTGGTGTTCCTGATGAGCTGAAAGGCAAATTGTTCCGGCCCAGTTTTACAACAAAATCAGGAGGAATGGGCATGGGCCTCGCCATTTCAAAGAAAATTATTGAAGATCTGGGAGGTACCATTACTTATGAAACCGAAAAGGATAAGGGGACAACTTTTTATATTGAGATACCGGAGTATGAAGAATAACCTGGAGGGAGGAGAGATGTGAAGACGAGAATATGAGAAGGTGAGAAGAAGGGAAGATGAGATGAATAGTTTGAAGGTTTGATGTTTGAAGAGTTTGAATGTTATGAGCAATTGTGTAGAGACATGCCTTGGCGTGTCTCAATAGTTGGCATGAATGTGAATAATCTGTCAGAATACAGTGGTAGAGGTGACAAGTAGTGAGTTTTGAGTAGTGAGTCTGTGAGTTGTTGAGTTCTGAAAACCTTGCTACAGGGAACCCGGGACACGACCCCGTCTCCGCTTTGCTCCTGCGGGGCAAGAACTCGGGACAAGAAACAAGAAACAAGAAACAATCAATGAGAAATTCAAGATTATGGAGCTCAGGATAACCATTCTGAACGATAATACAGCAGGTAAGCGCACAGCAGCAGAATACGGACTTTCTTTTCTGGTAGAAGGGCAGGAGGGAAGCTATCTTTTCGATCCGGGGCCTTCTGATATTGCCTGGCGAAATGCAAAAGTATTGGGTATTGATCCGGAGGATGCGGTAGATACCATCGTACTGACGCACGGTCACTGGGACCATGGTAACGGTTTGGAATACTTTTCAGACAAGAAGTTGATTACCCATCCGGCCAGCTTTACAGAAAGGTACAACCGGGTTAACGGCCACTACAACGGACTGCCTTTAACCCAGGATGAAGCTGCTGAGAAGTTCACATTTCAGTTTACCCGGGAACCTCTTGAAGTGATGGATGATCACCTGTTTCTTGGAGAAATTCCCCGTCTGAATGACTTCGAGGCAAAAACATCTTCATCTGTTGATGCAAAGGGAAATGAGGATTTTATACCCGACGATTCAGCTGTGGTTGTGACTACAGAAAAGGGTCTTGTGATCATTACCGGTTGTTCGCATTCAGGAATATGTAACATCATCACTTATGCCAAAAAGATAACGGGAGAAGATCATATTCATGCGGTGATCGGAGGTTTTCATCTGAGAAAGGACGATGTGGTGCTTGACAGAACGATTGACTTTTTAAGAGAGGAGAAGATCGGCTTACTTTATCCTTCGCATTGTACGGCTTTGCCGGCTCTGGCAAAAATGTACAAGGAATTTGGTATCAAACAGGTTCTGACCGGTCAGAAGTACAGGTTTTAAGCGGAAATCCTGCCTTTTTCAGTTTAAAAACAAAAAAATATTTTCCTTTTTGCAGAATTAAAAAATTATATATATTTGCATTCGCTAACCAACACTTACAGCGTTCTTTCGTTACAATCAGATGAGTAATATAAGCGAGAATAGCTCAGTTGGTAGAGCACCATCCGGCAGTCGCCGGATTGGGGTCGCGGGAAGAGAGAAAACAAAACAAGCGAGAATAGCTCAGT
>CAYNPZ010000008.1:8316-27552 GCA_964399175.1 uncultured Bacteroidales bacterium
AAAACAAGCGAGAATAGCTCAGTTGGTAGAGCACAACCTTGCCAAGGTTGGGGTCGCGGGTTCGAGTCCCGTTTCTCGCTCATTTTTATGTGCCCAGGTGGCGGAACTGGTAGACGCGTTGGACTTAAAATCCAATGGCCATACGATGGCTGTGCGGGTTCAAGTCCCGCCCTGGGTACTTTAGTTTGCTGGAAAGACTAGCAATCCAAGGATTTACCAAATAATGGTGCACTAATAGGGCACTAAAAATATGAAAAAGGATCTTTTAAGGTCCTTTTTTTATTGAGATTTAAAATATTTTGTGTCTCACAAAACGCTTAAAATGATTTACAAGATATTTTGTCTTTAAAATATGAAACACTAGGGTATTTTGAGTTGATTTCCATTATAATAAAAAAGGTTTCTATACCCTCCACACATTGTTTTGCACATTGATAACATCAGCCTTTTCAAAGGGGATCATGGCATTGACCAGCTTAATGTGGGTATATTCATAAATCTCTTCCATTGCCACATCCTTTTCAACAACCTGTTGGTTGTCCAGGAGAAATGCCCGCTGCGTTCCTTTAAGCAACGGTGTTGCAGGAGTTATCCATTTGCTGCCATTGAAAAGAAGGATGTTTGAAAAATAAGCATCGGTTACCAGGCCATTTTTAATGATGATGATGTCGTCGCAATGTTTACGCATGCCAAAAGCCTCATCCAGCTTATCTCTGTCTGTGGTTTTGTAGGAATATTCGATATCATCCCGTATGATCATATTGAGTGATTGTATGCTTTTTTGGGTATATTTTTTAATCTCGGTGATGAAGTTTTTTCCATCAAACAGTATCCTATACTTATATCTTTCGTTGGAGATATCGGCCGGCAGTTTAATGCAATGATTCAGATCAAAATTGGCATCCATGCTGAAAAGCTTTCTACAGGCTTCATTAAAACGCCTGTTATGATACTCCAAAAGATGAGGCTTTTTGTTTTCTATCCGTATGCTTTCAATCAGTTGGTACATAAATCTTGTCAATTAATTCCTGATATTCCTTTTCAGCATTACTTTGTGAGGTGATCCCGCCTCCACTTTTATATACATAGTGTTGATCCTCTTTTTCTATGAAACGGATTAAAACACAACTATCAAGGGTGTTGCCGTCATAGTACCCTGCAATGCCTGTGTAAAACCCCCGGTTATAGTTTTCGGCCTTTTGAATGATCTCGAGGGTTTTGGGTTTGGGAGCCCCTGTTACTGAACCTGCGGGAAGAAGAGAAAAGATGATATTTCCCAGCAATGCATCATAATTATGAGGAAGATCTCCAATTATTTCGGAACTTACCTGCAACAGGTTACCCTGGTTACTTTTTATCCGGTCGATATACCTGAACCGTTCAACCCTTACCCGGGTTGCAAATTTGCTGATGTCATTGCGTAGCAGATCGACAATGGTGGCATGCTCAGCCCGTTCTTTCTGATCGTTCAATATTTTCTCGGGGGCATTTTCAATGTCGGCACTGATGGTTCCTTTCATCGGGTGAGTTCGAATCCTCCCGCTGGTTATGCGGATAAAACGCTCAGGCGAAAAAACAACAAACCCGCCTTTGTATAGAATTTTAAAAGGAGCATTGCTATAATGAAAAACATCCTTCAACGAGACGTTGAGATCAATTCTTGCCGGAAAGGTAAGGTTCACCAAATAAGAATGTCCCAGGTTCAATTCCTTTTGAACATAATTAAATGCTTTGCAATACCGGGTATAGTCAACCGGCCGGATGTCTGATATCTCTGGTGGTTTATGGCTGACAGAATCGATGTGATTTTTGTATCCGTTAAAGTTGAATAGTATGCCATGCCGCTCTGCTTCATTGGGTGGTAGCACAATACAATCATTCATGGAGAAATCGATGAGAAAAATGAAGGGTTCCTTATTTTTTCCCATTTCATTCATGGCCGATATGGCTTCCTGTTGAAACATGATTGATAACTATAAATATATCCTCAAAATTAATTTAATAATAAAGACACATGACAATGGTTTAAAAATTATTCCTTTATAGACCTTATAAGAGGTTCAATCGGGGTGATTAGCGTCACTCCGCAGTACCGGGCAATCCTTAGGTTAATTTCCCCTTTACCTTTTGGACAATGTCCGGTGCGGATCATGCCTACAACTTCTCCTTTGCGGTTGAAAACGGGCGAGCCGCTGTTGCCGTTTACAGCATATGTCCAAATATTCTTTGAATTCTTACAAAAGATTTACGTCATTCGTTTATAACCGTTTATTGAGATTGGCATATTTCTTTTCCGAGAAATATGTTTTTATATTAAATTTAACCGGTGAGAGAATACAAGGATTTTTTACTCTAAAAACAGGTAGCTTCATTGAGAATCTCATTTTATTGACAATTCACGAAAAACTTTAATCACCATGAAAAACTACATGCTTCTTTTTGTTATGATACTCCTGATGGCGGTCTCGGGATTATCTCAGACCCATGAACGGGTTATTTACAAGCAGGTTGATACCATCTCACTATCCCTGGAGGTATATTATCCGTCAAACTACCAGTCGGGTGGCTCTTATCCCGCCATGGTCTTCTTTTTTGGCGGGGGCTGGAAGGGTGGAACCACCGAACAATTTGTCCCGCATGCCAAATATTTCGCCGGAAGGGGAATGGTTTGCTTTCTGGCCGATTACAGGGTGAGTTCGAGGCATGGCACAACTCCCTTTGAATCATTGGAAGATGCCAAATCAGCTGTGCGCTATATAAGAGAGCATGCCGGAGGATTTCATGTCGAACCCGACAGCATTGTTGCTTCAGGTGGCTCTGCGGGAGGTCACCTGGCTGCCGCCACAGCTCTGGTTGACGGCTTCAATGATTCGTCGGACGACCTGTCCGTAAGCTGCAAACCCAATGCGCTGGTGCTTTTCAACCCGGTTATCGACAACGGACCCGGAGGTTATGGCTATGAAAGGGTAGGAAAGCAGTACAAATATTTCTCTCCATTGCACAACATCAGCAAAGGCGCTCCGCCCACCATCTTTTTCCTGGGCACAGAAGATGACCTGATCCCCGTTGAAACCGCCAGGTATTACCAGACGGTGATGGAGCAAGTGGGAAGCCGGTGTGAACTGGTCCTTTATGAAGGAGAAGGCCATGGATTCTTCAACTACGGCAGCAGATACAACTACTGGCAAACTGTGCTGAAAGCAGACGAATTTCTCCGTTCGCTCGGATATATCGAGGGAGATCCTGATTTGTAAGATTGCAGATTCTGAAAATAGCCATTAGCCAGTCCGCCATAAAAAGCCCTGTTGTTATTGGCGGATATCTCCGGCAATACTCCGCTCATGACGATCTCCTGAAGGGCAAAAATTACTCCGCCGCGTAAAATAATTCGGATTAAATGCGATAAATTTTGTGATAATGATCTTTAGTAATATCCTCATATTCCTCCCGCAAAGCCTTCATGGCTGCAGGCAGTTTTTTCATGATATCATCTGCTATCAGACCATCTTCTCCTGTTTCTTCAGCGGCAAGGTCACCTGCGAAACCGTGCATGAAAACGCCCATACGGGCAGCATCATAAGGAGAAAACCCAAGACCCGCCATGGCCGCTATGGCTCCGGTTAGCACATCTCCACTGCCTGCTGTGGCCATGCCCGGGTTGCCGCTGAGGTTGACGAAAACCTTCTTATCGTGATAACCGATCAGTGAATGGGCTCCTTTTAAAACTATTGATGCGTTGAGCTCCTGGGTGGTGTTTTGCACTACATCTATTTTGTTTTTCAGTATATCGCCGGTGCTTTGATTTGTAAGCCGTGCCATTTCACCCGGATGCGGCGTTAACAGGGTAGGAGCCTCCCGCTTTTTGATGCATTCGGTATCCTGCGCTACAGCAGTGATACCGTCTCCGTCAATAAGAACAGGCTTTTTGATTTCAGCCACCAGTTCCCTTACCAGTTGCTGCGTTTCTTCATTCAGGGATAATCCCGGACCGATCACCACCATGTCGGTTGTTTCAGCGAACTCCAGGAGCTGCTTTTTGTTTTCCTTGCTGATGCTGCCTGAGTCAGTGCCTTTCTGCGGTACAAAAATGATCTCACTACCCTTATTGCCGATGAACTCAGAAACACTCTCAGGTGTAGCCAGAAAAGAAAGGCCTCCGCCTGCCTTCAGAAAGGATAATGCAGAGAAATAGGGGGCCCCCAGGTAATTGGAAGAGCCGGCAATAAACAGTACCTTTCCATAGTCCCCTTTATGGGTGTTTCTTCCCCTTGGCAGAAGAGGTTGCGGATCATTGGTGGACATTTTGATATCTTCAGAATTATAAAGAGCGGGTGGGAAAGAAATGTGTGTGACATACAGCTTTCCTCCCCTGTCAAAACCGGGGTAAAGCAGGTTTCCCGCTTTGGGGAGACCAAATGTGGTGGTATAATCGGCATTCACTGCCTTGCCCATCACCTGGCCGGTATCTCCGTTCACCCCCGAAGGAATGTCTATGCTGAATACAGTCTTCCCGGCCGAATTGATCAGGTCAATGGCATCCCTGTATTTGCCTTCCACCTCCCGGTCGATGCCGGTACCGAAAATGGCATCAATGATTGCATCGGCATTGTGGACTGTTTCTTCTGCTTCAGAAACATCTTTCCAGTCAATCATCCTGATCTGGAGCTTCTCCGCAATATCCAGGTTTTGTTTGGCTGCACCTTTAAATTTGGAACGATCGCCCAGCATAATCACTGTGACTTCAGCCCCGTTGGAATGGAGCTTCCTGGCGACCACCAGTCCATCGCCTCCATTGTTGCCGGACCCGCAGAAAATAACAAAGTGCTTCCTTTCAATTCCAAATTCTTTGAGAATCGTGAAGTAAGCCGCCTGACCGGCATTTTCCATCAGAAGCTCCTGGGTGATTCCATATTCTTCCATAGCTCTTCGGTCAAGGTCTCTCATCTCATTGATGCTGCATATTTTCATAAGCCAATATTTTTCCATGATTGAAGTCTTTTATGATAATTTTGAAAAATCATTCAATTTTAGTCAATAATGGTTTTTAACTAATTTCATTTAGTCATACTGTCAATCAAATATCCCACGGCATCATCGAGCACTGGTAGATCCAGTCTTTGTTCCATTTTCTGTCCTGTTTCTTTTTCGATCCATCCCATGATCCCTTCAATATATGGAGATTTATAACTGATCTTTCCGGGACGTTTGCCTGTTTTGATAAACTTTTCGAGAATGGTATCCGGGAGCCTGCTCAGCATAGATGGAAAGTCTGGCTGGGGTGACAGCATCTCAAAGTCAAGGATCATACCTTCATTAGGATCCACAATAATAAGAACAAAAGGAAAATAGAGAGCTCCGCCTTTTTCTTTCGTGGGTGCAGGAATCATCACCAAATCCATTTCCAGTTCATTCTTTCCCTCAGGTAATTCCTTGAACGAAACCAATTTGTCCTTGCTATAAGAAATCTTTTCTTTCCTGGTCGGAACAGTTACCCTCTTGTATACATCTTTCCAAACCCATTGACCGTTATCCGGTTTTGCCTCCCGAAAAAGATACTCGTCTTCATGGCGGGTCTCATTGTAAATAAAGTCCTTATTTTTTGTTGCCCGTTTAATTACATGGATGCTTTGTTCTAAGATGAAAACAAGATCATGCAGGTGTGAATCATCCGGTATATCGGGTAGGTAGGCCGGAATTATCCTTTCTATATTCGGCCAAGCCTGCTTTCCCCTGTATTTTAGTCCCAGTTGTTTGATAACTGACCGTTGTTTTTCGGGTATATTCTCACGGTTATCAAGAGATACCATCATATGGGGAATCAACATAATGTTTTCAGGGGGAAGTTCGATTTCGCCATTATGTAAATCCCAAAACTGATAAAGGGCCTCAGCGCCTTCATAGGCAGCCAGGGCGTATACTTCCTCGTTACTCCCCATAATACTGATAAAGTATACATTTCCGCTTTCCGGACTTTCAACTGCAAATAGATCATCTTCATATAAAATGGTCCAGGGTTTTAGTGAAAAAAGCTGATCACAAAGTGAATAAATTTGTTGCCACAATTTAAGTTCTGCCATATAGATTGTATTTAAGAGGATTTAATGTTTACTTTTATTGAGAACTCTAACCCCGACTTAGGTGAAATTATCCCGATAATTCGGGATTAGTGAACCTTAGTCGCTGTCGGAGACAGGAATAATTCTTGAATTATCCGGGCCAATTTAATTTAATTTCAAAATTTTACAGTATTTCACATGCCATTTTATTTCTTTCATTGCAATTGGATAAAGATAAAAAAAAACAGGTCCCCATTTCCCGATAATTATCAGAAAATGGGGACGGCTTTCATGGCATTTTCTTTCTATTTTGCGAGATCCGCCACAGTTCAGCTCAGCAAAATATGATCCTTTCCCAGTTTGTCGGGTATGGGCAGATGCAGTGGACAGGCCTGAATGCAACTTCCGCAGTGATCGCACTGATCTCCCCTTACGGGAAGACCGGCATAAAGGGCTCTTGCCTTATTCCAGTCATGATCGTCCATGGCATAACGTTCGAAGCGCAGAATATCCGTTATGGGTATCTGTTGCGGACATTGATGCTGGCATTTTCCGCACATACGGCATATGTTGCTGTTGGCCTCGGCGGTCATGAGCTCCAGCGCCCGAGCATCCTGTGCGCGCAGCGATTTTCCCGCCCCTGAATAGGTTTCTGTGAATTCTTCCAGATTTCTGACACGGACCACTGCGGCAGCAAGGTTGGTGGCGGTGGTAAGCCAGCGGACCATGGCATTATAAGGGGAGGTGCCTTCGGGCAGCTTGTCCATGAACGCCTCGTCCTGCTTCATACGCCCGATTCCCCTTCCGGTTTTCATGGCAATGGTTCCGAAATTCTTCTTCTTTGCATAATCGATGAATTGGTCCATTTCGGGATCACTGCCATAGGAATACATAAACTGGGCATGTTCGTAATGGCCGTCATCCACCACAGCAGTGAGTATTTCGGCAGCACTCTGTCCGTTTTCTACCCTGGAGCTTCCGTCATAACTGTGCTGTGAAAGACACAGATGCTTGACCAGCCCCTCCTTTTTCAGCCTTTCAAAAGCCCGGATGAAGCTTCGGTCTGTCTTTAGTTCCCCGATATTGTGATAGCCAAAATGAAACTGCATGTCATCAAAATAGCGAAGACCGGTTTTTTTCACTGCCTCCTTAACATACCTGTAATGGGCTTCTTCATCCTGATGCCCGGTATAGTGGTTTCCGCCCACCCGGTCTACCGTCACCTGACAGATATGGGCATCTCTGTTCTTGATGATGGCTTCGGGCGCACCATTTCTCATCCACCGGTTGGCCTTGTGCCAGTAGTTCATTCCGCACAGGAGCCCTGCTTCCAAAGGCATCGGGTCCATATCACCGAATCCGATTAGCGCCGAAACTTCTCGCTGGCTATACCCCAGTTTTCTTCTGGGTAATTTTCCTACCTTATTCGCGGCTTCCTGAATAATGGACGGGGGATCCTGCAACTGACTTCCCGTAAGCGGGGTTATTAATCCACCTAAAGCAGCGGTGAGCGACAGTTTAAAAAAATGTCTTCTTTCCATTGAATGTTTGTTTTTCATGTGATGTTCCTCCTGAATTTATGTAATATAATTTTAGGGTTTTCAAGGAAATTAAAAATCCGAATATACGGAAATAAACAATTCGATGCAAGAAGATTTAAGCACCAAATCACAAATTCCAAAAAACAAATACCTGCCCGACGGCAGGCGGGAGCACCAATTTTCAATGTTCCAATGACCCAAACATCCCAAGCCAAAGTCTGGAGGCATATATTTGAAGTGGTTTGGAATCCGTCAAATGCCGGACAAGTTTTGGTAATTGATATTTGGAAATCCCGCCTGCCAGCGGGCAGGTATTTGAAATTTGTGATATGTTATCTATTAGCATCCTCTTTACCTGCCCGCTAATCCTATCTTTATCGGTTTCCAAATCTGCCCCTTCCAGGTTGTAAACCCCGGTACTAATGGAAAATATCTGGAATACACCCTATAGGATCATTGTAACGCACAGCTTAGTCATTCGTAATAATAGCAGCATATGTATCAACGTTGGACATGAAAATATCAGATTATTGATAAAAAAAGCATATTTATGAAAAAGCTGAGTTTATTTATTGCAACGGCCATGTTCCTGTTCGTTTCCTGTGAGAAAGAGGATGGTGTAGATTCGAAAGTAGATCTTCCCATAACCTTTGGTATGCAATCCGGCTTAAAATCAACGGTTGTTCAGAAGTCGGCCGCTCAGAACATCTCATTCAGTGAGGGTCATATGCTGTTCAGTTCAGTGGGTTTCGAGGCCGAGAACATTCAGGATGAAGACAGCCTGGACATTGAATTTGAAATTGAAAAAACGTTGAAGGTGGATCTTGCCGATCTGCAAAATCCCGACACGGTGGTACAGATACCTGCAGGAGAATATGAAGAGGTCGAGATAGAAGCAGAATTGCTGGATTCCGATAACAGGTCATCCATTTACATGAAGGGAACCTACACCAATAGTCAGGATGAGGAAGTTCCCCTGGTTTTTGATTACCGCGACGATATGGAATTTGAAATTGAGGGAGAAGCAGAGGATGGAGAGGCCATCACCCTGACCAGTGACGTGAGTCCGCTGGCTCAAATTAACTTCAATCCCGATTCATTATTCTCTAATGTTACAACAGACATGCTGGACCAGGCTTGGCGTGATCAGGATGGTGTACTCAGGATCAGTGAGGAATACAATACACAAATTTACGGGATGGTGGTAAATCGTCTGGATGCCTCTTCCGAAGCGGTATTTCAGGAGTAACGAATGCCACGAATGCACGAATGAGTATTACTTTTATCTGTCAACCTTGTAAATTTCATCAAAAAAAAATATACAATAATAGATTTTCACTATTCCTGTCAAATATTTACTATCCCATTCAGGTTTTCACTATCCCATTCAAATATCTTGCTATCCCATTCAGGTTATTACTATTCCATTCAATATTTTTTTATCCCTGTCAGGCTTTTACTATTCCCTGTCAATTTTTTGGTTATATATATCACTAAGGTTTGTGTTTCTATCAAATATAAATAGTAACTCATCAAGTTTAAATAGCTTCCTATCCATTTTAAATATATTTTCATCAAATTTTGACTCCCAAATCGTTCATTTGAGCAATTTTGCATAAATAAGCGAAGGGTGTATCTTTAAATTATAAATTTATTGATACACCCTTTTGAACCAAAAACTGCAAAGAAGCGAGACGAAGGAAATATTTTACGGCTCAGACGTTTTCTTCTTCCAACGCATCATCTGATTTTTCTTTTTGTCTACTTTTCTTGTTTATTTCATAAAAATAATCGCTGCGGTATCTTTTCAGTCGTTCTTCATCACGCCAGAATACATATCTGCCGTATTCCCTTACTTCATCCACGGCCTCTTTCAGGTGGGTGAAGGCTTTGTCGCGGATGATCTTTGCTTCATCGATGCTGTTACGGTCACCATTTACTTCGGTGAGCAATGTGGCCATTTCATCAGACAACCGGGCAGCCTCGTCAAGCTGGTCCAAATCGAAGCCAATGGTTTTCAGCGGCCCGGGATTTTCTTTGCCCAATACGGCAATGTCATTTAAGTCCTGGATAAGGTCATCAAATTTCCTTTTTTCTCTGATCGCCCTTACGCGTTCCGTAAGATAACTATCCTTACGATAGGCAAACTTGAAATCATGAAGCCAGATAGCTCGCTTATCTATTGCATAGGGAGCTTTTTCTTCCCATTCCTTTTCGGCTTCTTTCTTTCTGTTAACTTGACTGTTCCACCGGGATTCTGCTTCCCGTAAAGCTCCTGCGCGCTTTGGTATGTCCTCTACCAGAGAAAGAGACAAACCGGCAGGTTTGAGTTTCTCAAAGTCTTCCATTGCAGAGTACTTGGTGTCCTCACCTTCATGTGCGGCTGTTTCCACAGGCATGTTGGGTTCAATTACCTGGTCATCCGGTATTGCCATGACGACCGCTAATTTTTCTTCATAATCACTTTTGTTTGACATGATTCAAAGGTTTTTGTTAATGTATGAGGTTTGTAGGTATATATATTATAGTTAAATAATTTTCACCTGGTAAAAATACTGTCAAAAAATTTATAAATCAAATTTTTTTGTATTGAATTTTAATTTTTTTTTTGTTGTAAACCAGGCGGCTTTCCTGATTAGCTCCAAATCTTGGCAATCATTGATGTTTAAAGGTGTTTGTAGATTTCCCCTGCTGCTGGAGATCATTCCGGCCGGAAGGGTAGCTAAAATCCGCCAGCCCCGCTGGCTAAAGCTGGGGATTCTGACCTTTTGCCAGGGCAAGCGATAGGAAACAAAACATATCTATCCGCCATCCCGAAAAAATCCTTATTTTTGTATACCAGCCCAATGTAAATGTCAGGAATGAAACCAAAAACCATCATATCATGAAACCATCAACTTTATTTGTCAATGCTTTGGCCGGTACGCTTGTTTTCAGTGTATTTGGCTGCGATCAGCAGAAGCCTCATAAAAAAGAGCGCCCGAACATTCTTTTCTGTATGGCCGATGATGCTTCTTATCCCCATATGGGAGCCTATGGCACCGACTGGGTAACAACTCCCGGCTTCGACCGGGTGGCCGAGAACGGCATCCTTTTCAACAATGCCTATGTAAACAATGCCAAGAGTGCCCCCTGCCGGTCCATCCTGCTTACAGGCCGGCATTCCTGGCAACTGGAGGAAGCTGCCAACCATGTGCCTCATTTTCCCGAAAAATTCAAAACGTATGCGGAAGTACTTTCCGACAGCGGCTATTTCGTAGGCCATACCGGTAAGGGTTGGGCTCCGGGTGATCCCGGCGAAGTCAACGGAGAACCCCGTCATCTTGCCGGTGCTCCATATCAGTCGAAAACCACTGAACCACCTGCCTCCCATATCTCCAATACGGATTATGCCGGCAATTTCCGGGATTTTCTGGATCAGCGTTCCGGCGACGAGCCTTTCTGTTTCTGGTATGGAGGCTATGAACCGCACCGGGCATATGAATTCGGTGCCGGTATGAATAAGGCCGGAAAGCAGTTATCGGATATTGATGATGTATATGATTTCTGGCCCGATATTGATTCGGTGAGAAAAGACATGCTGGATTATGCCTTCGAGATCGAGTATTTTGATAAGCACCTCAGGCAAATGCTGACCCTCCTTGAGATGCGCGGAGAACTGGAAAATACCCTGGTGGTAGTAACTGCTGATAACGGCATGCCTTTTCCGCGGATTAAAGGCCAGTGCTACGAACCTTCTAACCACATGCCCCTGGCCATCATGTGGGCTGATGGCATTGCCAACCCCGGGCGTGAAGTGGATGATTTCGTTAGTTTTGTTGATTTTGCCCCGACCTTCCTCGAACTGGCAGGAGTGAATACCGCGGAAACGGATATGGAGCCCATCGAGGGAGAGAGTCTTACCGATATTTTCTACTCGGAAAAGTCAGGTATAGTGGATACTGCAAGGGAGTATGCATTGATCGGCAAGGAGCGTCATGATATTGGAAGGCCCGATGACAACGCATATCCGGTAAGGGGGATTGTTACCGACGAGTATCTGTACCTGAGAAATTTTGAGCCTTCACGCTGGCCGGCCGGTCCACCGGTAACGGGTTACCTTAACTGCGACGGCAGTCCTACGAAAACTGCCGTGCTCGATCGCCGGGGTGAATCAGAGCCTCACGATTACTGGAAGCTTTCCTTCGGCAAGCGGCCTGAGGAGGAGCTGTATAACATCCGGAAAGATCCCGACTGCATGAATAATCTGGCCGGCGATCCGGAATATGAGGAGATAAAATCCCGGCTGAAGGAACAATTGTTCAGTGATCTGAAAGCGCAGGGCGATCCTCGTATGTCTGGTAACGGAGAGGTGTTCGATGAATATGAATACGCCGGAGAAGCCCACCGGAATTTTTATGAACGTTATATGCAGGGCGAAGATATCGACGCCGGCTGGGTCAACGAGTCTGATTTCAGGGTTTCACGGGAAGAATGGAGGAAAAGGAATTAGGTGCGTAGAGACAGGCCCTGCCCTGTCTCTATGGTTGGCATGAAAATAATCATTCTGGCAGGATAACGGGGAAAGAGAAATTGTAAAATTGTTATATTGTTAATTGAAGCAAAGGCTGAAACTAAACAAAGTGTTTAAGGTTTCACGTTTAATGTTTAAGGTTTTAACTTTTGGATTTTCCTGCCAGCTATAGCTTCTGGATTGCCAACTGCCCTTTGCCAATTGCTAACTTTTTTAAAGGTTGATGGAGAATACTTTTCTTACCTGTTCTTATCAGAATTGTTGTTGTCGCTGCGTTTTTGCATCAACTCGTTGTAGAACTTTTCCTGTTCCTGGATGAGATCGCACATGTTGCAGTATTCAGGATAGGGGCAGGTGTCCTCATTGAATTCGCATACATCGATATAATTGATTCCCATTCCGGTGTATACCTGTTCGCTTTGCCAGATTTTCCTGAGTTGCCAGTACCTAAGGTACATAGGTACCCTGGGGGGAAAATCCACATGAAATCCCCATGCATTCAACAACTCCTCCATGGCTTTGCTTAATTCAGCCTTTTCCTCTTCAGTCAATAACCTGGACGGGGGAAACGCTGCTTTTGGAATCCCCACGATTTCTTCTATCTTACGCGGATTGCCGAAGTGGTACTCCTTGGGCTGGCATAGCTCTTTTAATAAAGAGTCTTGTTCTGTTTGTTTCTTGCTCCGTGCACTTTTATCTGCCTGCTCCGCTGCTTCCTGCAGGTCATGTATCAGCTCCTCAATATACGGTTTCATTTAAAATGCTTTTAAAAAACGTCTTCACAAATATATAAAACATCCAGAGGATGATTTTGTATTGTGATTCCGTATGAATTATTTATCACATAATGTATATGTGTTTTAAGGACGTTTTGTTCACTTTCTTACTGATTTTTTTAGGTGTTTTTGGTTTCAGTTGGGTGGAATCCCTTCTGACGCTTATTTATGGGAAGGATATATTGAATGACATGTTCTACCACCAACTGGTTGAATTGACTTCAATTTTTTATACGGCCTGCATTGGTATGCTTTATCCTTACAGGTCAGCAGAGCCAAATCTGGTGTCAGATTATCTTTCTAATATTGTGCATCCCCGTAATTGGAGTAGTACCTCATGAACTGACTCCGTTCATACATCATCGGCTGCTTGATATGGGCCTGACTCAGCTTGCCCCTGAAATCGGCGAGGCTTTGGTAGCCTTTGGAATCCATCCAGCTTTCCATCTGCTGGAGCATGGTGCCGATATGGCTTTCGGAATTTTTATACAGCGCCGATACCACATGGGTGGCTTTGGCACCGACGAGAATGTTTTTAATCACTGCATGACCGTCATGTACTCCCGTGGAAGCGGAGAGGTCGCATTCCACCTGGTTGTAAAGCATACCGATCCACCGCAGGGAAGTGCTGATATCATGAGGATGGCTGAAGATGTGGGAGGGCCTG
Organism: uncultured Bacteroidales bacterium; assembly: GCA_964399175.1. Lineage (GTDB taxonomy): Bacteria > Bacteroidota > Bacteroidia > Bacteroidales > UBA12077 > JAGXLC01. Next base: position 21,870 of record CAYNPZ010000008.1, read on the forward strand.
ATCTCTTCTTTATCCAGGTTGACATCCGGTGAGTAAAAACGGTTGAAAAGCACCATGGCGGAAATACCGGTTTTGGAAAGGTCAATGAATGTTCTGGCCAAACCGGAAAAATAGGTGCCCAGCTTCAATGCCACGGGTATGCTTAGATGCTGTTGGATGTTTTTTACCACGTCAAAATACACCTTTTCAAGGGTGGAACCATCATAGGAGGGATCATTGGGCATAATGAACACGTTGAGCTCCAGGCCGTCGGCTCCGGCTTTTTCTATTTGCCTGGCAAAATCCACCCATTCGCTGGAAGAAATACAGTTGATGCTTGCAATGACGGGCATATCTACAGCGTCTTTTGATTCCCTTATAAGATTGAGGTATTTATCCAGGTTGTGCTTTTTGGTATAGAAAGCCACATAGTCTTCCACGTCATTGAAAGACCCGTACATATTATTGACGCGCTGGGCATCCACCTCCATCATGATCTGTTCTTCGAAGAGGGATTTCAGCACTACAGCACCGGCCCCGGCATCGGCCAGCTTTTTGATCTTTTTTGCCTTGTTGGTCAGTTCAGAGCTCCCCACGATGATGGGGTTTTTCAGTTCCATTCCCATGTATGTTGTCGATAGATCCATAATATTATGTTTGAGGTTTAACGTTTGATGCATAAATACTTGAATTTATTATTTGAGTTGGCAGTTGGCAAAAAGCAGTTGGCAAAATTTGCCAGAATCTTCTAACTCTTGTGCTTATAATCAATAATTTGACAATGAAACCATGTAACAATTTATCAATTCAACAATAAACCTCAGCCCTTCTACCTCTTCCTCAGCCTTAGCCTCAGCCTCAGCCTTTTTTTCACCAATGTGTCAATGAAACCATGTAACAATTTATCAATTCAACAATAAACCTCAGCCCTTCTACCTCTTCCTCAGCCTTAGCCTCAGCCTCAGCCTCAGCCTCCATACCTCAATTCCCCTTTAAGATACTTGTCAATCCCTCTGGCAGCCTTATGCCCGTTGGCGATACCATGGATGACATCCGGGCCCTGGATGATGTCGCCGCCCATGAAAAGCCATTCCAGCTTCGACTGGAAATAGTCGTTTACCACGATGCGACCGCGTTGCGAGAATTCAAGCCCATCCCTCATTTTTCTGGAGATATAGCTGATGTTCATGCCCTGGCCAATGGCTTCCACCACCATGTCGCCTTCAAAGAAATCGGTGTCGTTCTCATCGAATTTGGGATTGAATCGTCCGTTTTCGTCAAATACCGACAGGCAGCGTTGTACATGCAGTCCCTTGATCTGGTCACCTTCGGTTTCAATTTTAATGGGTCCCCAACCTGGTCTTAAGGCGACCTTTTCTTCGCGGGCCTCATCAATCTCTTCCTGGTCGGCGGGCATGATGTCTTCGGTCTCCAGGGAAGTTGTGGTAATGTTGATCTCACCATATTTCTGGTTCTGAAGCCTTGAAAGGGTTCTTGTAATGTCCATGGCCACATTCCCGCCTCCGATCACTACGATTTTTCGGGCTACGGGTATTTCATTGCCTTTGCTGAAATCCCGCAGAAGTTCTATGGCCTGGTAGACTTCTTTATGGTCGGTCCCGGGAATTCGGGTGCTCCGGCTTTCGTGCAATCCGGTTCCCGCCAGCACACTGTCATAATTTTCATGAAGCTCCTCCAGGGTTACGTCGGTTCCCACACGGGTATTGTACTGGATATCCACACCCAGGGAAAGAATATAATCAATATCCATATCCAGCGCCTCATAGGGTAGCCGGTATTCCGGTATTCCGTATCGCATCATGCCGCCGGCTCTGGGCTTGGATTCGAATATTTTAACCGTATAGCCCATCAGGGCCAGGTAGTATGCTGCAGAAAGACCCGTAGGACCGGCTCCGACAATGGCCACCTTATTGTCCTTATCCTGGGGATTTTCCTGCTGAAGCGCCTGCTGGTAATTGTCCTCATTTACGCTGTCGGCAATATATCGTTTCAGCCAGCGTATGGCGATGGGATCGCCCCGGTGTCCCATAGCACAGACCTCTTCGCACTTGTGCGTGCATATACGGCCACACACTTCAGGCAGCGGATTGGTTTTGTACATGATCCGGAAACCTTCCTCCAGATTTTCCTCCCTGACAGAACGGATGTAATCCGGGATATCCATATGTGCCGGACAGGTTGCCTGGCACAATCCGCAGTCAATGCAGCGGTCTGCCTCAGCTATGGCCTGTTCCCGGGAATATCCCTTAACAATTTCCACAAATGAATCCTCCCGCTCTTCAGAAGAGCGTTCAGGCATCTTTACCCTTTCCTTGATGTTGAGCTCGTAATCCGGTTCGGGGCGTTTCCAGCCTTTTTCGTTGTCATCCCAGGGCTTTTTGTCAATCCCCGGTACGAAGGTGAATGCCTCAGGATCCTCATCCACCCATATGTATTCATTGGACATGGTCAGCGAGCCGGTGGAGCAAATGTCCACGCAAAGGGCACACCAACAGCACCTGCCATAGTCCACCTCGGGACGCAGTCCGCTGTCCCCTTCTTTGGTCTCCACGCCGTCTACAGCTACCATCTTGATGGCGCCGGTCTCGCAAATGGATTCACAGGCACCACAGCCGATGCATTTCTCAATGTCGTTCTGGTGAAATCCCCTGTAACGGTCTGAACCGGGCCGATCATTAAGGGGATCCTTTACCGTGACCGGATCTTTAATGACATTATTCCATGCGGTGAAAGGACTGAGTATGTCTTTTAGTTTATTCATGACTTATGTTTCATGTTTAATGTTTCACGTTTAATGTTTGAGGTTTGATGTTCAAAGTTTAAAGTTGAATGTTTCAAAGGAGTATTATTTGTATTTGGTGCCGTCATAATCAGAGTTTTTAAGGTATTTGATAAACGAGCTGATTTTTTGGCTTTCCAGGATTAACTTGTCATATAACTTTTTGAACTCTTCATCTGTAATATACTTGTTATCATATGCCCGGTAACTTTGGGAACGACATTCACCTGCGGATCCTTTTGATACAGATAGATATTGAATGAATTCTTTTCTTCCTTCCCTTTCAAAACCTTCGGCGATATTGTCCATAATTGATCCACTAGATCTGCGGATTTGATCTTTTAAGGAAAAGTCTTTATTAAACGGTGATGTATTGGTTAACCGATAAACTTCCCGGCAAATTTCCCGGGCTAATTTCCAAATTTCCAGATCCTCAAACTGATTAATTGTTGCCATATATATAATACTTTAGCTATTCTCAACTTTAAACATTAAACCTCAAACTTCAAACGATGTTATCGTTCAATCTCCGGCGGGCAGGTTTGCAAAGAAACCATAATTCCGCCCACATCTGCAACATTGGCACCAATAAGCAGTTTTTCAAGCAGGGCTATGGCGTGTGTGTAGCTGGGGCCCCTCAGCGTGATGCGTCTCGGATAAGGAGAACCATCGGAAACAACATAGAAGCCAAATTCTCCTCGCGAAGCCTCTGCCTTAACATAAGTTTCTCCTTTCGGTATTCTCCAGTTCAAAGCATTGGGTGTTGGTGCCTTAAAGCTTCCCTTTTCGGGTATCTTATCCAGTATCTGACGTATCAGGTCTGCGGTTACCTGCAGATCCATCCAGCGAATCCTGGCACGTGTATAGACATCCGAGTTTTCCAGCACAGGCATTTCCCAGTCCAGCTGATCATATAACAAGTAAGGATGGTCTTTGCGGACATCACGTTTGTAGCCTGCTCCGCGGGCATTGGGACCCACGATTCCGAACCGGTCGATCCAGGAAGGATCGATATAGCCTGTTCCTGTGGCCCGCTTTTTAAATACCGAATTATTGAACATGACATTATCGATGCGCTCGGCAAAGCGGTAAACCTGGTCCATGACCTCCATTGCCCTTGCTTTGAATCCTTTGGGTAGATCTCCCCGAACGCCGCCGGGCAGCATATACATGTGGTAAATCCGGCCTCCGGTGAGCTCTTCGAACAGGTCAAGCACCAGTTCGCGTACATACATGCCCCATTGCACGCCAATGCCCAGTCCAAAGGCGCCGCCCTGTCCCGGAACCACCCGCAGGAGCATCTGCAGGCGAGACATTTCCAGGACCAGCATCCTCAGCCATTTGGCTTTTTCTGGGGCTTCTATACCGGAAAGTTCTTCCACTGCTTCCGCAAAACAATATTCATTGGTATCCGATTCCGGCACACACATCCGCAGACAGGTAGGCATTACCTGCATATACAACCGGCGCTCAAAAAGCTTTTCAAAACCCCGATGAAGATAACCCACATGCGTCTTGGCGTCTACAATCTCATCCCCGCAAAGGGTTAGCTCCAGCGACATGTTGCCGGTTACACCAGGATGGTTCGGACCATGCCAGACCTTGGTGTATTTGCCGGATGACAGATCAATTTGTGGTTTGCCCTCCGGTCCTTTCTCAGGAAATTTGCTTCTATCAGGATTGTTTTCGAACATCTTGTTCCTCTTCATAGTCATCACGATAAAGCTTTTGTTTCATGTATTCCCTCGGATCATAACGCTTTGATCCGGGCCGTGGAAAATAGGTTTCCTCAGAATATTTCAGGCTGTCAAACTCGCGGCGCATGGGAGGAATATCGTCCCAGCCCTCCAGGAAGAACTCCTCGTCAACACGCGGGCTGCCGGGAAAGTCAATGCCATACATCTCCTTCAGCTCCCGCTGATAGGTCGCCACCTGCTCCCACAGGTGATGCGCCGACTCCATCTCGGCATTTTCACGTCCTATATAAGCACGAATACCCAGGTCGATCTTTTTCTCAGGATTGTTCAGGAGGTAAGTCAGCTGAAACTTCCCTTCTTCGATCCAGTCCACAGCCGTCAGCAGGACAAAATGGGAAAAGCCTTCATGGTCGCGGAGGTGAGTGATCAGAGGTAATGCTAATTTTTTTTGGACATTAAGAAAAATCAAATTATGCCGTTGTTTTTCGATTTTAGTTATTTCAAAGCGGGATTTGAGATGCTCTAATGTCTGTTCCATAATTTTCTGTTTTAGGCTGAGGCTAAGGCTGAGGCTAAGGCTAAGGCTAAGGCTAAGAAAAAGACAAATTAGATTGTTCTTAGTTTATGCCTTAGAAATAATTAAATCCAACATGCTATGCAAGGAACTTTACTATTCTGGTTCCTTAGCCTCAGTCTTAGCCTTAATCCTTATTCTCAATTGTTTTAATTATTGAATTCAATTCTTTTATGATTCCTTTGTTATCATTTATAACTTCTTCTGATGTTTGATGGTTAATAAAATTAAGGCCTTTAGAAACCAGTGATTGACTCATCAACTCATAGCAACTTCCTCTGGAAACCTTATAAAACCTGGTTTTATCTCTTTTCTCATATCTTCCAAATCCTTCTGCTATATTGTGAATGACCGAGTTTGCTGCTCTTCTCATATCTGATGTCATTCCAAATTTTTCTTCCGGGGGAAACTCAGCGGTTATTTTATATATCTTAATTACCAGCTTATAAGCAAGCTGCCAAACATTCATGTTTCTGAAATCATCATAATCCATGAGATTCAATTTTAAAATATTTTTTAATCTCTAATCTCATCATCCTAGTTATTTCCTTAACCATTGATTTCTCCTTCCTCGCCTTAGCCTTAGCCTCAGCCTCTTTCAACAATGAACTCAAGCCCCTTCTACCTCTTAGC
>CAYNPZ010000008.1:27652-45975 GCA_964399175.1 uncultured Bacteroidales bacterium
CAACAATGAACTCAAGCCCCTTCTACCTCTTAGCCTCAGCCTTAGCCTCAGCCTCATTTACCAGTTGTAGTCCGGCATATTCCAGTCCTTTATAATCTTCTTCTGATTGGCCTTGTACCAGTCGAAATGGTCGGCGTAGTGGTTGGCACCTTCGGCACGGCCTTCGCGGATTCTTTCCTTGAGCTTGTTGAAGCCGGCCAGCAGGGCTTCAGGTCGTGGCATACAGCCTGCTATATATACATCCACCGGCATGTAGTGATCCAGCCGGTTGATGGTGTTGTAGCTGTCCCAGTACATGCCACCATTGATGGTGCAACTTCCAAGGGCCAGAACAAATTTTGGCTGCATCATCTGTTCATAGCTCCGGATGGCCCGTTTGAGCGTTTTTACTGAGAGGTATCCCGAGATGATGAGGGCTGAGGATTGACGGGGGGTAGGCCGCATCGCTACCCCAAAACGAAACATGTCGAATCGGGGAGTAGTGAGTGGCGGCATTTCGATGCTACCGCAGCCGGTACCAAAACCCAGCACCCAAATCGATTCGGAACGCGCCCAGTTCAGGAATTTTTCAATCACGCCTTTATGCGGATCTTTGCGTTCAGGCCGCTCCTGACTGAAGTAATCCTTCATCGGATCTACTTCTATGATTTGGCCATCCGCCGCTTCCACCTTCCGTTTTTTGTTGTAATCCTTCAGGAACTTCTCGCGTGTTTCCTGAATTTTTTCTTCATCGTTATGTTGATTGTTTTTCTTGTTCTTAGCCATAAACATTACATAATTAGTATAATTGCGACAATACCTAATATAAGGGGTACCCTGAGGAACCATGTCACCGACTGTTCAATCCTGAATCTTGGGAAAACAACTCCCACAAGTATTGAAATAAAATAGATCAGGAATGTTTTGATTATTAGTATGGGCCATGAGGTAGCTCCGCCAAAGAAAAGGTTCATGTAGAGTACGGCTTCTATCACATGCAATATCGCAGCATTGGTCCGTAATATTCCAAGATAGGAGGAATGGTATTCGGTAGGCGGACCAATGGGTATTTCATTGGGTGCCCGAACCAGGTCAAAAGGGGAATGCATAAAGATACCCAGCATGGATAGCACGGCAGCCAAAGTGGCAACAGGATTGGTAAAAAGGGTCCAGTTGGTGATACCTCCCTGCTGGGCTGCAACGATTTCGTGAAGAGAAAGCGTATTGTATTGGACGGCCAGGGCAATCACAGCCAGGGTAAAAGGCAGTTCCACAGTGGTTACCTGCGATAATCCCCTGCTAACACCCATGGCAGAATAGGGGTGGCCACCTTCTCCGGCACCAAGTGCCATGCCTAGCATTCCGAAAAATTTGATGTATAGGATGATCACCAGATCGCCTGCAAAGGAAAAATTGCTAAAGTACTCTGAGCCATAAATCAGCGGCATGAATATCACCAGACCCAAACCACCTAAAAGACGAAACACCGGCCCCAGCTGAAACATTACCCCATGCTCAATGGAATTTCGGTTGGAATATAACTTAATCAGGTTGATCCATGGCTGATACCAGCGGATACCAATACGTCTCCCTACTCTGGCAGTCAGCTTACGCATGATGGCAGTCATGAGCAGGCCCCAGTTAAGGATGATGAACATTCCCAGTAATGTGAACAATACGCGTGTCAGTAAGTCCATTAGAATCCTCCTGTTGTTATCAGATACACGATGACTACATATGTTAATACATGGAGTATATAGGTCTGTCCGTCGCCGTTATAGATGCGGCGCACCTGATCGGCCAGTTCCTGTATGGCATCAGACATCCAGTTCCATATGCCGGTTATTCCGGGAGCTGCCATAAAGCCCAGGGCCCTGTTGTAACCGGAAAAGAGGTTATAGGACATATGCGTGGTTTCCGGCCTTTCCGGTCGCTCGGCGGCATAAACAATATTGAACTGCTTTACTTTTTTGGCATTTCTGTTGAGCATGATCAACCACAGGGTGATCAAAACGAACAAGCCCATTACAATGACCATCACCTGTGTGCCGTTCCAGTATCCCAGCTGACCGATAGCTGTTCCGTCGTCCTCCCATACCAGCGGTGAATTTGGGAAATATTGAGCAGTCACCTGGCCAAATGGCTTCAGTACCCATTCCGGATTGGCAGAAAATACCATGATGCCCATGATCAGTGCATAGGCCGGTATCAAGAACCATGGAGATATTTCTTTTACCCTCCGGTGCCTGTCTTTGAGCTGACCCAGAAATATGCTGTGGATCAGTCGGTATAAATACAGGAAAGCAATGATTCCTGAGAAAAAGACCACACCTCCCTGGAAGTACCAGCCACGTTCGATACCGGCATTATAGAAAAGCCATTTACCGGCAAATCCTGATAATGGCGGCATGCCAGCCAGCGCCACAATGCCGATCAGCACTGCAATAAAGCTGTAGGGCATACGCTTGATCAGACCGCCCATTTGATACATATAATGGGTATTCAGGCGCAGCACAATGCCTCCGATGATCAGAAACAGCACGGCCTTGTACATAAAATGGTTGATGGTGTAGGTAAATCCTGCCAGCCATCCAACATGGGTCATGATGGCAAAGGCAAATAAAATATAGCCCAGTTGTCCAATACTGGAATAAGCCAGCAGGCGTTTGGCATCTTCCTGGAATACTGCGCTCAGGTTACCGGCCAGGGCAGTGATGGCACCAAGCCATCCAAGAATATAAATCAGCGGGTGATCCGCAGCGCTTTCAGCTCCCATGGCAATAAAAAGCAACACCAGGCCGAATACTCCGGCTTTAAGCAAAATGGCCGAAACCATGGGGGATACATCCGATTCTGCTTCTGCATGGGCTCCGGGTAACCAGATGTGAACGCCCAGTGTCGCCGTCTTGGTCATAAAACCAATGGCAATCAGTACGGAGGCCCAGGTCGCCTGTGATGAGATGCTGGCCAGCGCGTCCAATCCCAACATGCCGCTACCTGCATAGGCTATGCCGAATCCAGCCAGCATCAGATAGGCACCGCCCACCGAGAAGAGCATATAGCTGTATCCGTGTGTTATGGATTTTTTTCCACGTATGATCAGAATGTAGGAACCAATGGTCATCAGTTCCCAGGCAAAGAAAAACTGAAGCATGGTGTCGGCGGTAAGGAGCTGCCCCAGGCCAACATACATAAGGAGTGCAGCAGGGTAAAATCCTTTCCTTTTGCCTTTATAAGCGAATCCGGCCAGTAAAGTCAGTATTCCGCCGATGATGAAGATGATGCTGAAGATGAACCGCAAGCCTTCCGATTCGTAGAGACCCGGCATGATCATATATCCATAATAGGCTAGTGCCGCAATAGCCAGCACATTTTTGAGCCTTGCCGGAAGAAAGTCGAGGAAGAAAATCACTATAACCATAGCGAGGGGGAGAAAACTGATGTTTCCGGCACCGCTTGCAATAGGAGTGGCGAGGTAACCCAGTATATATAAACCAATGCTGACAAAGGCAATGGGGAGTATTTTGTTCCAGGAAATCTGATAAGCAGGTATTTCCTGATGGTCCAGTTTCAGGGAATAACCCAGCCAGCGAAACAGGTATATCCCTTCCAGGAATGAGCCTATAAGGATGACAGCCACCCAAACAAAACCTGTACCTGCTGATAATTGCATGATCAGCTCCCATTTGGCGAAAAATGATGGAAATGGAGGAAAACCGATCAATGCAAAAACAAAGGTGCCAAAAATGACCACCATGAATGGTTTTTTGCGCAGGACAGCCCATCCGCGCAGATTATCCTGATTGATCATTCCTGATAACCAGAACAACCCTGCTTTAGCCAGATAATGGCTGATCAGGATGCCATAGGCAATCAAAGTAAGTTTGTCGCCCAGGTATTGTGACAGCCCAACAACCATCACCAGCAGACCGATTTGCCCTACGGATGAATAGCCCAGCAATCTGCGGGAGTTGGTTTGCTTGATACCAAGGAGGTTAGATCCGATAAAGGTGAGCCCACCAAGTGTAGCGAACATATTTTGCCATTCTCCACCGGCAATGGGTAACAACTTATGGAGTACATATACCATGGCAGAGGCAAAACCTGCCGATACCAGAGCTGCCAGACCCGGATGGGCTCCCTCGTATAAATCCAAAGCCCAGCCATTGGCCGGAAATGGTTTTAATTCCAGAGCAACAGCTATCAGTATTAGAAATACGGCAACAATGCCGCCTCTCACAGCGGTCAGATCGGCGTTGACGATGTCGTTGATGTAAAGAGAGCCTGCATATTGGTAAATAAATATAATGCCGATCAGCAGTATACCTGAAATAATGCCTGTCGCTACCAGGTATTTGAAACCTGCGGATAAAGCCCTGTTTTCACGTTGGAGCAATACCAGTCCGACAATGGCTACACTGCTCACCTCCAGAAAAACAAAAAGGTTGAACAGGTCGCGTGTCATAATCACTACATTCAGGCCCACAAAAAGCAGCAGATAAACAATCATGGAATTAACCCCCTGCTTTTTCAGCCTTTTCCAAAGGTACAAGCCTCCCAGGAGACCAACTAAATTGACAATAGCGGTAAAAAAGGCTTCAATTTCTCCCATTTTCAGGCTGATTGAAAAAGGTGGTTTAAAACCGGCGGTATAGGTGTAATGTGGAGTATAACCGGCAAAACCTATAGACCATAGCCATTGAAGGGAGATGAAGGTCATCAGGGTAAGAGTTAGCAACATAAGGGTTCCTGATGCATCTTTCCCGGCTTTTTGGGTTAGTCCGAGCAGAAATGCAATACCAAGTCCTGAAGCAACAATGTATATTGGTTCTACCATTTTAGATCTTTAAAATTTTTGATATCAAGTGTTTTCTTCCTTTGGTATAGTCTTAAGGCATATGCAAGCATCAGGGCCGTAATTCCCAGTCCGATTACGATAGCTGTAAGCACCAATGCCTGCGGCAGCGGATCGACGATCTCCTGTGTTGCATTTTTAATGTTTACTGCTTCATCCAGAATCGGTGCCGTTTTTCCTTTTACATAACCTACTCCCACCATTATGATATGGATACCTGTGTCAAAAAGGGAAAAACCAATGATCATCTTGATGATGTTACGCTTGGTCAGGATGGCCCACAGACCGATCAAGATCAGTAATATACCCGTAATGATCGCTATATGTGATAAACTGATCTGTTCCATTATATTTCTTCTTTCTGTTTTTCCTGGAGATTGCTTACAATGCCTGACAATTCGGAGCCGACTTTCAATCCTATAAATATATATATGATAGGAATGGCCCCCGCGCTGATCAGTTCTCCGAAATCTCCCAAACCGATAATGGCATTATCCAGAAACCCGCTTGCAAGCAATAGGCCTAGTATGCCCAGTATGATGAAAGAAAAGCCCGATATGGATTCTACAACAGAAATAATCCTGTGATTGACCTTTTTAACCGGATTAGCCAGTAACATCAGAACGAGAGCTGAAGCAACAATGGCTCCACCCTGAAATCCACCACCCGGTGTTAAATGTCCATTGATAAATACATAGATACCGAACAGAAAAATAAGGGGCGTGATGACGGTTGCCGCTGTAGCTAATATTTCGCTTGCTTTTCTTATTTTCGGATTATAAGAAGTTGCCTCATCATCCCTTGTTTTTAATACGAATCCAATGATTGAAGCGGCCAAAAAGAGGATAGTTACTTCTCCGAGCGTATCAAGACCACGGTAAGTGACAATAACTGCGGTTACAAGGTTTGCTGCTCCTACTTCCTGCGGGCCCTTTCCGGCATAACGTGTAGCCACTTCATTAAGTTGCTGATCCGGGCCAGCAAATCTGTAGGATTTGAAAAGCATCACGGCAATAACAAACAAAAGGGCAAAAATAAACGCTTTTTTAAGCATGATCCTTTCTTTCTTTTTTGATCTTATTTAATACATAGAAAAAAATGATCGTCGATAATCCGCTACCAATGGCCGCTTCTGTCATTGCCACATCCGGAGCGGCCAGAAGCAGATAGAGTACCGAGGCAAACAGGCTAACTACACCGGCAGCAATAATAGCAACGACAAGCTTTTTGTTCTCAACGGCTATGATCGCCAGCAGTAAAATAGCAAGTGCCAGTATGAGGGCTATTATTATAATGATCATGTATTGTTGTCTTTTTTGTTGTCAACGGGGATATATTCTTCATCTTCACGGTATTTATCTACCAGTGTGGCTTTTGTAAGAGGAACGCGGATGTGATAAGAAGCCCTTGCCAGCACATGAGATGAAACGGGATTGGTGATAATTACTGATATAATAAGTATCAGCAACTTGCCCCACCATCCGGGCATGATAAGCAAAATACCGGTAAACGACAGAATGGTGCCCAGTGTTGAGGCCTTCGTGCCAGCCTGTATCCGGTTATAACAGTCGGGCATACGCAGCAGCCCAATAGAGCCAAGTAGCAGGAAAATGCTTCCTGCCAGTGTAATAAAAGCTCCTATAACAGCAAGTATATCCATATCTTATAAACCTTTTTCCAGATAACGTGCAACGACCAGCACCCCTAAAAAGCTAAGGATACCATATACCATAGCTATGTCAAGATAGATAACCCTGCCCGAAAAATAAGCAATCCCTGCAATGATGGCGAGCGATGAAATGGTCATCGTATCGAATGAGATTACACGATCGGTGTAGCAAGGCCCCTTTATAAATCTGATCAGCGACAGTATAATGGACAAGAGCATAATTCCAAGTGCTATGGTAAGTATCGTTTCAACCATAAATTTTTTCCAGGTATTTTTCGAATTTGCGAACAATTTTTTCTGTAGCTTCCCGGGTATCCCTGGTTTGCACATCGATCCAGTGAATGTACAAAGTATCTCCCACGATATCTATGGTAAGGGTTCCCGGAGTCAGAGTAATGGAATTGGCCAGAATCATACGTCCCATTTTTGACCTGAGCCGGGTTTTGACTTCTACAATACCCGGATTAATAGGTAGGGAAGGAGTTATTACCCTGCGTGCCACATCAAGGTTCGATTTAATCAGTTCATAAAGAAATACAATAATATATATGAATGTGTAAAGCAATGCGGCGGGAGTTAGCTTAATTTCGGAAAATAAATCGCATCTGGCACAGAATACCAGGGAAAGTCCCAATGAAAGCAATGCACCTATACCCAGAATCATGGGATCCAGTGTATTATTCAATAATATCCAGAAGATGAATGCGATTATAAACGAAACGAAGATGTTTTTTAGCTTCATGCTTAATAATTTACACCTCTATATATCTAAAAAAGTTCATATGACAAAATTATGATTAATATCCAAAACAGCGATATTCTGGTATATTTTGTACACAATAAAACCAGTTGTTCAACTTACAATATATAGCAGATATAGATTTATGATTTTATTGATGTATGTTTAAAAAATAAATATATTTTTGCCCCCGATTTTTGACACGAACGCTTTTTATATGGCCGAAGTACAAACATTATGTCCCGATTGTCAATACAAATCAGCCTGTTTTGAACAGTTGAATATGGAAGAGCTACGTTTTGCCAATAAGAGTAAGGTTCAGATTCGTTATAAAAAGGGTGAGACAATCATCAAACAGGGATCTTTTGTGACTCATGTCCTATATGTCAAACAAGGTCTGGTAAAAATCTACAAGGAGCATAGCAGGGAAGCCAATCTCATCTATGATATTCTGCCATCCGGAACCCTGGTTGGGTTATCCAATCTTTATTACAGTGAGACATTTCAGTTTTCCGTAGCAGCCTTAACTGAAAGTGCCATCTGTTCGATTGACCGGGAAGTTTTAGAAAAACTGGTTACGGATAATGGTGCCTTTGCACGGTCTGTACTGGAATCCATAAATACTGAGGCGCATCACTTGCGAGACAAGATGGTAAGCCTGACACATAAACAGACGAAAGGTAAACTGGCTGATTCTTTATTATACCTGGCAAAGGAGGTGTTTTCATCCAATACCTTTCCCAATAAGCTTTCCCGTAATGATCTGGGGGAATTTTCCGGAATGTCTATGATGAGTGTTGTCCGAACCATACAGGAGTTCATTAAGCAGGGTTATCTTGATGAGCGTGGAGGAAAGATAAATATTCTGGATATAAAGGCCCTGGAACAGATTAGTCAGAAAACGTTCTGATTCTGAAGTTTAGAGAGATTGTTATCTTTGAAATGAACAAACAATGAAAAACATTTTTTTGTGTTATTTGTTGAACAGATAAAGGAGGATTTGGGAGCTATTAAAATATATATATTTTTGTTAAAAATTTCACAATCTATCAGGGATGTCAAAATTACAAAGAATTAAACGAGGTTTAGATATACCCCTTCTTGGGAAAGCAGAAAAAGTAATTAAGAATGCAGACCCGGCCCGGTACTATGGTGTAAAGCCTATTGATTTTCATGGTATACGAACAAAATTGATGGCCTGGCCGGGTGATAGGGTAAAGGCAGGTTCTCCCTTGTTTTATAATAAATTGCAGCCTCATGTAAAATACCCTTCTCCGGTGAGTGGCAAAGTTAGTGAGGTGAACCGCGGAGAAAGAAGGAAAATACTCGAAGTAGTGGTAGAGGCTGATTCCATTATGGATTATGAAGACTTTGGAAAAGGGGAGCCGAAGGATATATCAAAGGATGACATTGTGGATAAACTGACGCAATCCGGTTTATGGGCATTTATCCGGCAGCGGCCCTATTCCATTGTTGCAAATCCTGAAGATGACCCGAAGGCCATTTTCATTTCAGGTTTTGATTCCGCCCCTCTCGCTCCTGATAATGATTTTATGGTTAAAGGGGAGGGAGAAGATTTTCAGCGAGGAATAGATGCCCTGGGCAAATTGACTTCCGGTAAGGTGCATCTTAACCTGAATTCAGATTATCCCCCGTCAGATGTTTATACAAAGGCAAAGGGAGTTCAGATCAACTGGTTTACCGGCCCACACCCTGCCGGCAATGTGGGCATTCAGATCAACAGGATTGATCCGATCAACCAGGGAGAAGTGGTATGGTATGTATATCCGCAGGATATCATTACCATTGGCAGGCTTTTCGGAAAGGGAATTTATGATGCTTCAAAAGTAATTGCCCTCACAGGATCGGAAGTGAAAAAGCCGCTTTATTACCGGTTACTGAGAGGGGCGAGTATTGAGAATCTGGTAAAGAATAACGTTGAGCCTGGTAATCTGCGGTATATAAGCGGAAACGTGCTTACCGGTAACAAGATCAATAGTGAGGGATACCTGGGTTTTTATGATGATCAGATCACTGTTATCCCGGAAGGTGACTATCATGAATTTATGGGATGGGCCAAGCCCGGTTTTAATAAGTTCAGTATGTCCAGAACATTTTTCTCCTGGTTGCAGCCCAACAGAAGATACCGTTTGGATACCAATCTTCATGGGGGTGAGCGGGCCTATGTCGTTTCAGGAGAATATGAAAAGGTATTTCCCATGGATATTTACCCGGTTCAGCTCATTAAGGCCATTATGATTGAAGACATTGAGCTGATGGAAAAGCTTGGTATCTATGAAGTGGATGAAGAGGATTTCGCCCTTTGTGAATTTGTATGTACCTCAAAAACACCGGTTCAGTCAATTGTTCGAAAAGGGCTTGATATGATGCGTGAGGAGATGACTTAACTGATGTTGAATATTAAATTGTATTCCATTAAATGAAAGCCTTAAGAAAATTTTTAGATAATATAAAACCCCATTTTGAGAAGGGGGGTAAGTTTGAAAAGTTATATTCCACCTTTGAAGCATTTGAAACTTTTCTGTTTGTTCCGGATAAGGTAACCGCCCAGGGGTCACACATCCGTGATTATATAGACATGAAGCGGACGATGAGCCTGGTGGTTATTTCACTGATTCCCGCTTTGTTGTTTGGAATGTGGAATGTGGGCTATCAGCATTATCTGGCCACCGGCCAGGAAGGAACCACGCTGGAGCTTTTCTGGGAAGGTTTTAAACTGGTGCTGCCCATTGTAGTGGTTTCATATGTTACCGGTCTGGCTATTGAGTTTGCATTTGCCCAGATCAGAGGGCATGAAGTAAATGAAGGATTTCTGGTAACAGGCATGTTGATACCGCTGGTTATGCCGGTGGATGTCCCCCTGTGGATGGTGGCTGTAGCCACCGCTTTTGCCGTGATCATCGGGAAAGAAGTTTTCGGAGGTACCGGAATGAATATCCTTAACCCTGCGCTTACTGCCAGGGCTTTTCTTTTCTTTGCCTATCCGGCCTATATGTCGGGCAATCAGGTGTGGACCCACGGTTTAATGGGAGGTGAGGGAATTGTCGATGGATTCTCCGGAGCAACTCCCCTTTCTATGGCTGCAGAGGGTAATACAGATAATATACCGGCGGTAAGCGATATGTTTTTTGGATTTATCCCGGGATCGATTGGTGAAACCTCTGTTGTAGCCGTAGCGATAGGAGCCTTCATTTTATTGTTTACCGGTGTGGGAAGCTGGCGCATCATGCTTTCTACCTTTATAGGCGGGCTGGTGATGGGACTTCTCTTAAATGTTTTTGCAGTGAATCCGTTTATGGAGATTCCGGCATGGGAACATCTGGTGATGGGCGGCTTTGCTTTCGGAGCCGTGTTTATGGCTACGGATCCGGTTACTGCCGCAAGAACCAGGAAAGGAAAATACATCTATGGATTCCTTATTGGATTGCTGGCCATTTTGATAAGGGTTGTTAATCCCGCTTATCCGGAAGGAGTGATGCTGGCCATTCTGTTGATGAACGTTTTCGCTCCCTTAATCGATCATTATGTTGTGGAATCAAATATAAATAACCGTCTAAAAAGAGCTGAAGCCAAAGCAGCCTGAAAAATATACCAGATATGAAGCAGTTTAGCAACACATATATCTTTACATTTTCAGTTATCATGGTGATTACTGTAGCTGCTATACTTTCTGTAGTTGCAATGCAGCTGCAGCCCATGCAAAAGAAAAATGTTGAAATCAATAAAAAACAGAATATCCTTCTTTCTCTGAACATTCAAAGTTCCAAGGACAGTGCCCTTGTCAAATACGAACGGTATATCACTGACAGCTACGTCATCAACTCGAAGGGTGAACGGAAAGAAGGAGTGGATGCTTTTTCAGTCGATCTGAGCAAAGAGATTGCCAAACCTGTTGAAGAAAGGAATCTTCCGATATTCGTTGGTACGGTGCACGATAGCACCCAATATGTGATTCCCGTCAGGGGGAAAGGATTATGGGGACCGATATGGGGATATGTTGCACTCAGAAGCGATTTCAATACCATATACGGAACCAACTTCAGCCATGACAGCGAAACTCCCGGTTTGGGGGCTGAAATTGCGAACCGTCAGTTTCAGAAACAATTTATAGACCAGAAAATTTTTGATGAACAGGGTGAATTTGTTTCGGTTAATGTAGTGAAGGGTGGTGCACCTGAGGATGCATCGCATGCTGTGGATGGTATTTCCGGTGGAACCATTACCAGCAAAGGGGTAGACAGTATGCTTGAAGATATTATCGGAGCATACGTGCCTTATCTTAAACAAATGCGTAATAAAAGGAGCTAGTTATGAGTCAGGATAGAGAACCGTTGTTTTCAGCGAAAAATATGAAATTGCTAAAAGAGCCGCTGGATGATTCGAACCCGATCACCGTTCAGGTGCTGGGAATATGCTCGGCTCTGGCCATTACGGTAAAACTTGAGCCATCAGTGGTGATGGCGCTCTCGGTGATTTTTGTGATGGCCGTTTCCAATGTCGTGGTTTCGCTAATGAGAGCGAAAATACCCCCGAGAATACGAATTATTGTACAACTAACCGTTATTGCTTCTCTGGTGATCCTTGTCGATGAATTCCTTGCGGCGTTTGCCTATGAGGTCAGTAAACAACTGTCGGTTTTTGTGGGTCTGATCATTACCAACTGTATCATCATGGGCCGTCTGGAAGCTTTTGCTCTGAGCAACAAGCCCTGGTCTTCTTTCCTTGATGGTGTCGGTAATGCAGCAGGTTATGGCGTTATCCTGGTAATTGTAGGATTTGTGAGAGAATTGTTCGGATCCGGAACCCTCTGGGGTTATCAGGTAGTACCCGCCAGTTTTTACAGCGGAGGGTATGAGAATAACGGGCTGTTTATACTGCCCCCGATGGCCCTGATAACCGTGGGAATCATTATTTGGGTCCAGCGTTACAGAAACAGAAAACTGATTGAAGAAAGATAAAATTAAAATTGGTGAGCCATGGAAAATTTAGTCAATATATTCGTCAAGTCCATTTTTGTTGATAACATGATATTTGCTTATTTCCTGGGTATGTGTTCATACCTTGCCGTTTCAAAAACAGTGAAAACATCTACAGGACTGGGATTGGCCGTGGTTTTTGTACTGGGGATTACCGTGCCCTTAAATTATATGATACATAATTATCTGCTTAAAGAGGGTGCATTGACCTGGCTAAGTCCCGCTTTTTCAGATGTAGACCTCAGTTTTCTCAGTTTTATTTTGTTCATTGCTGTAATTGCCTCAATGGTGCAATTGACTGAGATGGTGATTGAAAAATTTTCTCCTACACTCTATAGCAATCTGGGGATTTTTCTGCCATTGATTGCGGTGAATTGCTCCATCCTTGGTGGCTCGCTATTTATGCAGGAAAGGGCCTACAATACCCTGGCCGAGGCTACTGTCTTCGGGTTGGGATCCGGAGTAGGGTGGTTTCTTGCAATAATCGGCATAGCAGCCATTCGTGAAAAGATTCGCTATTCCAATGTACCCGCACCATTGAGAGGACTTGGCATCACTTTTATTATTACAGGATTGATGGGGATTGCCTTCATGGGTTTCATGGGCATCGAACTATAACGGAGTAAAAACTAAAATGCAAATGATCTTACTGGCAACGAATACAACAATTATCCTACTAAGTATAGCGGTTTTTTTATTTCTCATTCTTGTACTGGTAGTTATTTTGCTTTATGCAAAGAAAAAGCTGATCCCGCAGGGTAAAGTAAAGCTTAAAGTGAATAATAAAGAGTTTACGGTTGAACCGGGCCAGACGATCCTGTCCGCTCTTTCGGGCCAGGGTGTTTATTTGCCTTCAGCCTGCGGAGGCCAGGGAACCTGCGGATTATGTACCTGCCAGGTGCTTGAAGGAGGCGGAAGCATCCTGCCAACAGAAAAAGGATTTTTTACCCGTAAGGAAGAAATGGAAAACTGGCGGCTGGGATGTCAGTTGAAGATAAGGAATGACATGACCATTAAAGTGCCGCCTGAAGTCATGGAGATCAAGAAGTTTGAGGCTGAGGTGATCTCCAATAAGAATGTGGCCACGTTTATAAAAGAATTTGTGATTAAATTACCGGAGGGTGAAACCATGGATTTCGAACCCGGTGGTTATATACAGCTGGATGTTCCCAAGATAGCGGTTGACTTCTCCAAAGATGTTGAAGTGGAGGACGAGTTTAAAGATGAATGGGATCATTTTGGTCTTTGGGATTTGTATATGAAAAACAATGAGGAAACCTTCAGGGCTTACTCCATGGCCAATCATCCTGCAGAGGGTAACATCGTCAAGCTTAATGTCAGGATCGCCACACCACCCTGGGACCGTTCCAAGGGAAGATTCATGAATGTGAATCCCGGGATATGCTCTTCTTATGTTTTCTCAAGGAAACCAGGTGATAAGGTTACCCTTTCCGGTCCATACGGTGATTTCTTTATTAAGCACACTGATAAGGAAATGGTTTATGTCGGAGGCGGTGCCGGAATGGCTCCACTGCGCTCCCACATATTCCATCTTTTCAAAACCCTTCAAACTGACCGCAAGGTCTCTTACTGGTATGGCGCACGTTCATTGCAGGAAATATTTTACGAGGAGGATTTCAGAGAACTGGAAAATCAATTTTCCAACTTTTCCTTCCATATTGCCCTCTCAGAACCTAAAGAAGAGGATAACTGGGATGGCCCCGTGGGATTCATTCATCAGGTAGTTTATGATAAATATCTGAGTACCCTTGAAGAGCCCGAGGAAAATGAATATTATATATGCGGGCCTCCTGTAATGAATGATGCGGTACAAAATATGCTTTATAATCTTGGCGTGCCTCAGGAAATGATTGCTTATGATGACTTTGGTGGCTAATTTAAAATCTGGCATTATCTAATAGTGAGTTTATTGTACGTTGAGAAACAATACGAAAGCACCAATTAGCAAATTCCCTGCCTCGCCGGCAGGCAGGCAAATAATAAATTCCAAATAACAAATAATTTCCAAATTCCAATTATAAAATTTCTAAATTGAAATACACGGAATTTGTTTATTGAAAAATTGATGCTTGAATATTATCCGTCATAGCCGGACAAGTTTTGTAATTTGATGCTTGATATTTGTTATTTTCTTTATATACTGTACTATTACAAATATTTATGATGAATAGATTATTGATTGTCTTCCTGATACTAATAGGGTTTGCCGGATGTACCAATCTTCCCGGAACCGGAGAAAAGAATTATATGTCGATCCGGGGGCTAACTCAGGGGACAACCTATATGGTGAAATACAGTTCTTCCGATTCAACGAACTATCATCCTTACATTAAAAACATTCTGGAAAATATCGATTCTTCCATGTCTACATATCGGGACAATTCCATTATCTCAAGGATTAACAGGAACGAAGATTCTGTCAGGGTCGATGAACATTTTAAGGCGGTATATCAGACTGCGCAAAAAGTTTCCCGGCTGACTGACGGGGCCTTTGATATCACCGTAGGTCCCTTGGTAAATGCCTGGGGGTTTGGCCCTTCGGGTAAGAAAGATCTGGATAGTGCCAAAGTGGACAGCCTGCTTGAATTGGTCGGTTATGAAACGATCCGTCTGGAGGATGGTCTCATTTATAAGGATGACGAGCGCACCATGATCGACATGAGTGCCATAGCCCAGGGTTATGCAGTTGATGAGATTGCTGAATTTTTTGAAGGTAAGGGTGTAAGTGACTATCTTGTGGAAATTGGCGGGGAAGTCAACACCAAAGGCAAAAATCCTGATGGAAACATCTGGCGTATTGGAATAGATAAACCAGTTGACAGCAGCAATATGGCCCAGCGGGAGCTTCAGGCCATTGTGAGCCTGAAAGATCAATCCATTGCTACCTCTGGCAGCTACCGGCAATTCTATGTTAAAGATGGTGTTAAATATTCCCATACCATCAATCCCAAAACGGGTTATCCGGTCAGGCATAATCTTTTGAGCGTTTCAGTTTTTGCAGAAAGTTGTGTATTTGCCGATGCCCTGGCTACTGCCTTTATGGTTATGGGAAGAGAGAAAAGCAAGCGCCTGCTTGAAAAAAACAAAGGGCTTGGAGCGTATTTTATATATTCAGATGATCAGGGAAATTATCAGGTAGAAAGTACTGAAAATGTAAAGGATCTGATCAAAAACCTATGATCAGATCCTGTTGGTTAATATGGCTATATGGCAAAATCATTCACTCGTTTCGGTTCCGTTTGCGCAATTATCCTCTTCTCCACAGGAGCAGGAAATACCTTTCTCCCTCAGCTCGGGAGTGATATTGTTACATGATCCCCCGTGGAATTCACCCTGCTTTTTAAGGAGCATTCTCACGGATAATCCGATCAGCGCTATAAGCAGGATGATAATAGCCGGTAATAACATCTTAAGTATGGTCATTTTTAACCTCCCTATTTATAATTCATACCCGTTTAAAACAGTTTCTATCAGCAGACATTAAATCATTCTGCATTCTTCTCATAAAACAAATTTCTTTTGCTTTCTGTTCAAAAAATACCCCAAACTTTATTGGTCTTGTTTCAGCCTATGGCTTTCTAAATTGTTATTATGGTTTGGATTTATCGCACATTACTTTTATTTTTAGCCATTCAAAAATAATCCTGTATTTTCCGATGATAAGAGAATTTTTCCGAAGAACCTCTTTTACACACGAAACAGTAAAGTTGATTTTTCTGGCGGCACTGGTCGGTATTGTTTCTGCTATCATCGCCATAGGGTTTCGTTATCTCCTTTTCTTTTTTCAAAATCTGTTTTTTTATCAGGACGTTTCCGGGATTGAGGTCAGTCCGGTTAATCATGATCTTGGAATATGGGTGATTATTGTTCCTGCAATTGGAGGGATATTTGTCGGACTAATAACAAAATATATTGCAGGAGAGGCTAAAGGTCATGGAGTTCCTGAGGTAATGGAATCCATTGCCCTTCATGGTGGTAAAATGCGACCCCGAATCGTTTTGTTTAAAGCATTGGCTAGTGCACTTTCCATTGGATCAGGTGGATCTGTAGGCCGTGAAGGACCTATTATTCAGGTGGGCTCGGGTGCAGGATCAGCCCTCGGACAACTACTGAAACTCGACAGCGACCAGGTAAAGGTGCTGGTTGGCTGTGGCGCAGCAGGTGGAATAGCAGCTACTTTCAATACTCCTGTAGCGGGAATTATTTTTGCCTTGGAAATCATTCTTCTGGAGCTCAAATCCCGTTCTTTTATTTCTCTTGTAATTTCGTCGTTCTTTGCCACGACTGTTTCCAGAGTCTTTCTTGGATCTCATCCCGCTTTTAAAATTCCCGCTTATTCATTTATTAGTTTATATGAGATAATATTTTACCTGATTCTGGGCATACTGGCAGGCTTAACCGCCGTACTGCTGATCAGGATGGTATATGATACAGAACATTTTTTTGAGAAACGAATCAGAATGCCCGAATTCCTGAAACCTGCTCTGGGTGGTTTAATAGTCGGGATAATAGGATTTTTCCTTCCCCAGGTTTTTGGTTATGGATACGGAACCATCAGTGAATTATTGAATCAGGAGGTCATCCTGGGTACTGTGATCCTTTTGTTTATTTTTAAGATTATTGCTTTCGTACTTACCCTTGGATCAGGAGCTTCGGGGGGCATCTTCTCGCCCTCCCTTTTTATTGGCGCAGCATTGGGGGCTGCTTTCGGATGGATCATAAATGCACCTTACCCTGAAATAACTGCACCCATCGGGGCCTATGCACTGGTTGGTATGGCTGCAGTATTCGCCGCCGTTTCCAGAGCAACTTTTACAGCCATCATTATTATATTTGAAATGACACTGGACTACAATATCATTCTGCCTCTTATGTTTTCCTGTGTGATCGCTGATCTGATTGCATGGAGCGTCTCACCCGACACAATTTACACCAAAAAGCTTAGTTTAAGGGGAATCCGTATTTCGCAGGATATGGAAGCCAATGTACTGG
The DNA here is from genome assembly GCA_964399175.1 of uncultured Bacteroidales bacterium. Lineage (GTDB taxonomy): Bacteria > Bacteroidota > Bacteroidia > Bacteroidales > UBA12077 > JAGXLC01. Next base: position 44,905 of record CAYNPZ010000008.1, read on the forward strand.
ATACGCTCAGGGTAGAGGATGTGATGAGCATAACATACGGAGCAACTGAAAATGAAAGAATAGATAATATTTATAACCAGTTTATTGAAGGTCATTATAATGCTACCTGCATCATAGATGAAGAGAGAAAACTGAAAGGTGTCATTTCTCTGAAGGATATTAATAAACTGCCCCGGCAAAAATGGAATCAGAGGATAGGAGATCATGTACATCCACCCCATGCGGTAGCCTATTCGGGTGAAACTTTAAGCGATGCTTTATACAAAATGACCACGCACAATGTAGAGTCATTGCCCGTAATAAATAATTTAACTGATAACAAGGTTATTGGACAGGTTTCAAGAACCGAAATTATTAGCAGAATGCATTAATTATTATTTTTGATGCTCATTTTTTTTATTGACGAATCAAATGTTGATTTTATATGGAAGCTACACTTTATTACGAACTGAATACTGAAAACAGGGATTTCACCAAAAGAATGCTCAGGTTTTTGAAACATAATATATGGCTTTATATTCCTGATTTTGCTTTGATTATATTGCTTTTTCTTCCACCGTATGAAATGGAAAAAACATTGATGATCATTTCCGGCCTTGTGGTACTGGGATTTCGTGATCTGGTTGTAATACGCCGCAGTACCTATTACCTGAGCCAGTTCAAGGTGGAAGAACAGCGGGTTACTTTTTCCGTATTGAGGTACAATCAAAATTACCTTACGCGGCAGAATCACATTTCCAATATAGTACTTGTCAGGGAGTATCGTCCTTTCCGGCTCCTGATCAAGGAAAACGATGAAGTGGTCCATCAGCAGTATGCACTGGGTTATTGGAACAAAGCAAAACTTGAAGAATTATACAGGAAATTCAATGATTTAAAGCAGGATGTATCCATGGAGTCTATGTTCAAAAGAAGCCTTTGATGCTCCGATTCATTAATTCCTAACTATTAATTTGTTTTTATCATTAGCATCATGTCGAACATAAAATATATACCATGAGTGAAATTTTACAGTCCATTGACGAAGCCATTGTAGCTTATAATGATTATGTGGGTGGATATGCCTTGCTG
>CAYNPZ010000009.1:0-1451 GCA_964399175.1 uncultured Bacteroidales bacterium
GTTGCCGGTACAGACGGACCAATGCCCCAGACACGCGAGCACATCCTGTTGGCACGTCAGGTGAACGTTCCTAAAATTGTTACTTATCTGAATAAAATCGACCTGGTGGATGACCCGGAATTGATCGAACTGGTGGATATGGAGATTCGTGAACTGCTGGATTTCTATGATTTTGACGGTGAAAATTCACCCATTATCCACGGTTCCGCGCTTAAAGCCTTAAACGGTGATGAGGAACAGGAAGAAAAGGTAATGGAACTGATGAATGCCGTTGACGAATATATTCCGGTTCCACCCAGAGATAAAGACAAGCCTTTCCTGATGCCGGTGGAAGACGTATTCTCCATTACCGGCCGTGGTACCGTTGCTACCGGTAGAGTTGAAACCGGCGTAATTAAGACCAGCGAAGAAGTTGAAATGATTGGTCTGGGTGCTGAGAAGAAGAAAACAGTTGTTACAGGCGTTGAAATGTTCCGTAAGATCCTTGATGAGGGTGAAGCTGGTGACAACGTAGGACTGTTGCTGCGTGGAATTGACAAGAAAGAGGTTAAGCGGGGTATGGTTATCGCACGGCCCGGTTCGATCACACCGCACACCAAGTTCAAAGCTGAGGTATATGTACTGAAGAAAGAAGAAGGTGGTCGTCATACACCATTCCATCAAAACTACAGGCCTCAGTTCTACATCAGGACCATGGACGTTACAGGAACGGTACAGCTTCCTGAAGGTACCGAAATGGTTATGCCTGGTGACAACGTTACCATTACCGTTGAACTGATTTACCCTGTAGCACTCAACCAGGGACTGCGTTTTGCTATCCGTGAAGGTGGCAGAACTGTTGGCGCAGGTCAGGTTACTGAAATTGTAGAATAATATTTTCCGGGGATGTTGCGTTGTTGAGACGAGCATCCTTCTAATACACGGGTGTAGCTCAGTTGGTAGAGCAGCGGTCTCCAAAACCGCAGGTCGTGAGTTCGAGTCTTGCCACCCGTGCTAAATCTTTTTTTAGAATGAAGATAAAATCCTATTTGCAAGATTCATATAACGAGCTGGTGCACAAAGTCTCCTGGCCAACATGGAGCGAGCTGCAAAGAAGTGCAGCAATAGTAATGGTTGCTTCCTTGATTATTGCAATTATCGTATTTCTTATGGATTTTTCTTTCAGACACATTATGGATTTTATTTATGCAATGTTTTACTAATTCAGAATGAGGTGTTGCGGAAATGGCTGAAAATGAAAAGCGATGGTACGTGTTGCGCGCAATAGGGGGGAAGGAAAAACAGGTTAAAGAGTACGTGGAAAATGACATTTCCAAAGGGAAGATAAGCGACTATGTATCACAGGTGCTTATCCCCACCGAGAAAGTTTACCAGATACGTAACGGAAAAAAAATCAGCAAAGAAAGGAATTTTTTTCCCGGTTATGTATTGATTGAAGCCATTTTAACCGG
>CAYNPZ010000009.1:1461-45862 GCA_964399175.1 uncultured Bacteroidales bacterium
CGGCGACATTCTGCATTATCTGGAAAATCTTCCCAACGTAATAGGTTTTCTGAAATCTGAAGGCAACAAACCTTCACCTTTGCGAAAAAGCGAAGTAAACCGTATCCTCGGAAAGATTGATGAACTGACGGAAAGTGATGAGGAGTTGAATGTCCCTTTTTATGTAGGTGAATCTGTAAAGGTAATAGATGGTCCGTTCAATAACTTCAGTGGGGTAATTGAAGAAGTGAATGAGGAGAAGAAGAAGCTGAAGGTTATGGTCAAAATCTTTGGAAGAAAAACTCCTTTGGAATTAAGTTTTATGCAAGTTGAAAAAGAATAAACTATAAGAAAATCGTTATGGCAAAAGAAGTTCAAGGCGTAATTAAATTACAGATCCGTGGAGGTCAGGCAAATCCTTCACCTCCGGTGGGCCCGGCTTTGGGTGCTAAGGGGGTTAATATCATGGAGTTTTGTAAGAAGTTTAATGCCAAGACACAAGATAAAACAGGAAAAGTTGTTCCCGTAATTATAACTGTTTACTCAGATAAATCTTTCGATTTTGTAACAAAAACTCCACCGGCGCCGATTCAGCTGCTTGAAGCTGCCAAGTTAAAGGGAGGATCTTCCGAGCCCAACCGCGAAAAGGTGGGAATGGTTACATGGAAACAGATTCAGACAATTGCAGAAGATAAAATGGAAGACTTGAACGCCTTTACCATCGAATCTGCAATGAAAATGATTGCAGGAACGGCACGTAGTATGGGGATAACAGTTAAAGGAAAGTTCCCGGGTAAACAATAAAATTTAAAGCAGCAATGACAAAACTGACAAAAAATAGAAAACAGGTTTTAGAAAAGTTTGATAAGACTGCCCTTTATTCGCTGGAGGAAGCAGCGAGGCAGGTGAAGGAAATTACAACCGTCAATTTTGATGCTTCCGTTGATTTGGATGTACGCCTGGGGGTCGACCCCAGAAAACCCAACCAAATGGTAAGGGGAGTGGTTACCCTGCCTCACGGGACAGGAAAAGAAACAAGGGTTCTGGCCCTTTGTTCAGCGGATAAGGAAGAAGAAGCCAAAGAGGCAGGAGCTGATTTCGTTGGACTCGATGAATATGTCAATAAGATCAAGGAAGAAGGCTGGACCGATTTTGACGTTGTGATCACCCAGCCTTCCGTTATGCCTAAGGTAGGGCAGCTTGGTAAAATCCTTGGGCCCCGCGGTCTGATGCCAAACCCCAAAAGCGGTACCGTGACTGACAACCTGGGTGAGGCCATAAAAGAGGTAAAAAAAGGAAAGATTGATTTTAAAGTGGATAAGAACGGAATCATACATACCTCAATTGGTAAGGTATCTTTTACAGAGCAGCAGATTGTTGACAATGCCAAAGAATTACTGAATACCATCAGGAAACTGAAACCCACTGCTGCGAAAGGTACTTATATAAAAAGCGTAACCATTTCGAGTACCATGAGTCCTGGAATCAAAGTTGATCCCAGCTATTTGAGAAAAAGCGCATAATCAAGTAAACTGAAAGTAAGAATTTGATGGCTTTATGAAATCACTAGAGGAAAAAAAACAAATAATCAACGATCTTGTTGAAGATATAAAAAATTCATCCCACTTTTATCTGGCTGATATTTCAGGTCTTAATGCCTCGGAAACAGTGACTCTCAGAAGGAAGTGCTTTGAAAGCGACCTGAAACTGATGGTGGTGAAAAATACACTTTTGAAAAGGGCATTTGATCAATTGGATATGGGTGTTGGTGATCTTTACGAAACTTTGGAGGGTCCTACATCCATCATTTTTTCGGAAAAAGGAGCTGAACCGGCTAAAGTTATTAAAGAATTCCGTAAGAAGAAGGAAAGGCCCTTATTGAAAGGTGCTTATGTTGAGGCATCCATTTATATAGGGGATGATAAGCTGGAAGATCTTTCCAAGATCAAGTCGAAGGAAGAACTTATTGGAGATATTATATTGCAGTTGAGATCACCAATGAATAATGTGATCTCTTCACTGAGATCAGGAAACGACATCCTCTCTGGAGTAATGAAAACATTATCAGAAAAGAAAGAAGAGTAAAAACAATTAAAAATTATTAAAATTTAGAGAAAATGGCAGATTTAAAAGCGCTTGCAGAAGAATTGGTTAACTTAAGTGTGAAAGAAGTTAACGAACTGGCAGACATATTGAAGGATGAATACGGCATTGAACCGGCATCCGCTCCCGTTGTAGCTGCAGGACCAGCTGAAGGTGCTGAAGAAGGCGCAGCAGAAGAACAAACCGAATTTGATGTAGTGCTAAATTCAGCTGGTAATGCAAAATTACAAGTTGTAAAGCTTGTAAAGGAATTAACCGGACTTGGACTTAAAGAAGCCAAGGAACTGGTAGATTCCCTACCTAAACCCATAAAAGAAGGAATGCCTAAGGAAGAAGCTGAATCTTTAAAATCAAAATTAGAAGACGCCGGCGCAGAAATTGAACTTAAATAGAATTCGGTTAAACTGGTATAATATAAAGGTTTTGAATCCCGTTGGTAAAAGGGATTTTTAACCTTTATCCCCTATTTATAGGGCTCAGAAGTTTTATTGTAGTAGTGGTTAGTTAATAATTCTTGGAATAAAATGGCAATACAACAATCTCAAAGAATCAATTTCGCATCTACCAAGAATCAATTATCCTATCCTGACTTTCTAGAAATACAGTTGCAATCATTTAAAAATTTCTTTCAGTTAGATACTACACCCGATGAAAGAAAGCAGGAAGGGTTATATCAGGTATTTCAGGAAAATTTTCCGATTACCGATACCAGAAACAATTTCGTTCTGGAATTTTTGGATTACACAATTGATCCTCCAAGGTACAACATATACGAATGTATTGAACGGGGCCTTACCTACAGTGTACCGCTTAAGGCCAAATTAAAGCTTTATTGCACCGATCCCGAACATGAAGATTTTGATACGGTAATCCAGGATGTATATTTTGGCACCGTACCTTACATGACGGAGAAAGGTTCATTTGTAATTAATGGTGCCGAAAGGGTTGTGGTTTCACAGTTGCATCGTTCACCCGGTGTGTTTTTCGGACAAAGCATCCATGCCAATGGAACCAAGTTATATTCCGCAAGGGTTATTCCCTTCCGTGGCTCCTGGATTGAATTTGCCACCGACGTAAACAATGTGATGTATGCTTACATCGACAGAAAGAAGAAGTTACCCGTTACCACCCTTTTAAGGGCTATTGGTTATGAAAGCGATAAGGATATTCTGGAAATTTTCAACCTCGCCGATGAGGTAAAGGTTTCCAAGCCCAATCTGCAAAATATAGTAGGCAGAAAACTGGCTGCAAGGGTTCTTCGTTCATGGGTCGAGGATTTTGTCGATGAAGATACAGGTGAAGTGGTTTCCATCGAAAGGAATGAAGTAGTTATTGAACGTGATACGGTAATTGAGGAAAAACATATTGACCAGATTATCGATTCGGGTACAGAAAGCATATTGTTGCATAAAGAGGACTATAGCCAGTCCGATTATGCAATAATTTACAATACGTTACAAAAAGATCCCTGTAACTCCGAGAAAGAAGCAGTGATGCAGATATACCGGCAGCTTAGAAATGCAGAGCCGCCGGATGAAGCTACTGCCAGGGATGTAATAGATAAACTCTTTTTCTCCGATACGCGTTATGATCTTGGTGAAGTTGGTCGATACAGGCTAAATAAGAAGCTGAAACTGGATACTTCCATAGATACGAAGGTTTTAACCAAAGATGATATCATTGAGATCATTAAATACCTAATTGAGTTGATCAACTCAAAAACCAATGTGGATGATATTGATCACCTGAGTAATCGTAGGGTTCGTACAGTTGGAGAACAATTGTACAATCAATTCGGCGTGGGTCTGGCCAGGATGGCAAGGACCATAAGAGAACGAATGAACGTAAGGGACAATGAAGTGTTCACTCCCATTGATCTGATCAACTCCAAGACCTTATCCTCCGTGATCAATTCGTTCTTTGGAACGAATCAGCTTTCCCAGTTTATGGACCAAACCAATCCGCTGGCAGAGATGACCCATAAGCGCAGATTATCAGCACTTGGTCCCGGAGGTCTTTCCAGGGAACGTGCGGGATTTGAGGTTAGAGACGTTCACTATACCCATTATGGTAGATTGTGCCCGATTGAAACACCCGAGGGTCCGAATATCGGCCTCATATCCTCCATGTGCGTATATGCCAAGATCAATAATCTTGGATTCATTGAAACACCTTATCGAAAGGTTGAAGAAGGAAAGGTTAACCTGACACAGAAGGGTGCTGTTTACCTTAGTGCTGAAGAGGAAGAAGCCCGAATGATTGCTCAGGCAAACGCCTCTATTGACGATGAGGGCGCATTTCAAACGGAAAGGGTCAAGGCTCGTCACGACGGTGAGTTTCCATATGCAGAATCGAGCAGGGTTGATCTAATGGACGTGGCTCCAAATCAGATTGCATCAATTGCTGCTTCGTTGATTCCGTTCCTTGAACACAACGACGCCAACCGTGCACTGATGGGGTCCAATATGATGCGTCAGGCAGTACCTCTGATTAAACCTGATGCACCGATTGTAGGCACTGGATTGGAGCATGCTGTTGTACGGGATTCCCGTCTTCAGATCATTGCCGAAGGCGATGGAACTGTTGAATATGTGGATGCAAATGAGATCGTCGTTAATTATGAGAAAACAGACGATGAAAAATTCGTTAGCTTTGAAGGAGATGTGGGGCGTTATCAATTGCCCAGGTATCATAAAACCAATCAGAATACCAGTATAACCCTGAAGCCGATCTTAAGAAAAGGTGAGAAGGTTTATAAAGGACAGGTGCTTACCGAAGGCTATGGAACTGAGAACGGTGAGCTGGCACTGGGCAAGAACCTGAAAGTAGCCTTTATGCCCTGGAAAGGTTACAATTTTGAGGATGCCATTGTGATTTCGGAAAATGTGGTGAAGGATGATGTCTTTACTTCCGTGCACATTGAGGAACATGTTATGGAAGTAAGGGATACCAAGCGTGGCCTGGAAGAATTGACGGCAGACATTCCCAATGTTAGCGAAGAAGCTACAAAGGATCTTGATGAAAACGGAATTATCCGTATAGGCGCACAGGTGAATCCTGGTGACATTATTATAGGTAAGATCACCCCCAAAGGGGAATCCGATCCTTCTCCCGAGGAAAAACTGCTGAGAGCTATTTTCGGAGACAAGGCAGGCGATGTGAAAGATGCATCTCTTAAGGCAAGTCCATCACTTAGTGGAATTGTTGTGGATAAAAAATTATTCACACGCGCAGTGAAGGATAAAAAAGCCAGGGATACAGATAAAGAAAAACTGGAAAGCCTTGACAAAGAGTATGGGAAAAAGATTGAGGAGCTGAACAATAAGCTTATTGATAAAATGACGGTACTTGTCAACGGAAAAACTTCACAAGGCGTTAAAGACTATTACAATGCCACGGTAGTGCCCAAGGGCAAGAAGTTTACACAGAAAATTCTTCAGGACATCGATTTCACCAATGTAAGTCCTAAAAAATGGACTACAGATAAGGGTAAAAATGAAACCATTAAGACCCTGCTTCATAATTATAACGTCAAACGGCGTGAAATTGAAGGTCAGTTACGACGTGAGAAATACAATATAACCATTGGAGATGAATTGCCTACCGGCATTGTACAGATGGCCAAGGTTTATATTGCCAAGAAACGTAAGATAACAGTAGGCGATAAGCTTGCAGGGCGACACGGAAACAAGGGCATCATTTCGAAAATTGTGAGAGCCGAAGATATGCCATTCCTGCAGGACGGTACGCCGGTCGATATCGTCCTTAGTCCGTTGGGCGTGCCCTCAAGGATGAACCTTGGGCAGATATATGAATCCGTTCTGGGATGGGCAGGAGAAAAACTTGGCCTGAAGTTTTCAACTCCGATTTTTGATGGAGCTACGCTTGATGATATCAATAAACATACTGAGGAAGCAGGACTTCCACCTTATGGTAAGACATACCTTTACGACGGAGGATCAGGCGAGATGTTTGATCAGCCGGCTACCGTCGGTGTTATATATATGCTGAAACTGGGTCACATGGTAGAAGATAAGATCCATGCCCGGTCCATTGGACCCTATTCATTAATCACGCAACAGCCACTGGGAGGTAAAGCCCAGTTTGGTGGGCAGCGTTTTGGTGAAATGGAGGTATGGGCACTTGAAGCCTTCGGTGCATCCAATATCCTCCAGGAAATGCTGACTGTCAAGTCGGATGATGTCAATGGTAGGGCCAAAGCCTATGAAAGTATTGTGAAGGGAGATCCTCTACCGGTGGCAGGTATCCCTGAATCGTTTAACGTCCTGCTGCATGAGCTCAAAGGACTTGGACTGAGCATTAAACTCATTAAGGAATAAGACAATACTTTCGAAATTAATCAACTTGTTGTGTTTTTTAAAATTAATCTATAACCTATGGCATTCAGAAGGGAAAATAAATTATCAAGCGATTTTAATAAAGTTGCAGTAGGTTTGGCTTCTCCCGAGGAAATTCTGGAAAACTCCCACGGAGAAGTTCTTAAGCCTGAAACAATCAATTACAGGACCTATAAGCCGGAGCGGGATGGGTTGTTCTGTGAGCGGATCTTCGGTCCTGTAAAGGATTATGAATGTCATTGCGGAAAATACAAAAGAATCCGCTATAAAGGCATTGTTTGCGACAGATGTGGGGTGGAGGTGACCGAAAAGAAAGTACGCAGAGAACGCATGGGCCATATTGCCCTGGTGGTTCCGGTTGCCCATATCTGGTATTTCCGGTCATTACCGAACAAAATCGGATTGTTGCTGGGGCTCCCTACCAAAAAGCTTGATTCAATCATATATTATGAGCGTTATGTGGTTATCAATCCTGGTATAAAAGCCCAGGATGGCATCAAATATCTGGATTTCCTCACTGAGGAAGAATACCTGGATATTCTGGAATCATTACCCAAGGACAATCAGCAACTCGATGATTCAGACCCCAATAAGTTCATTGCTGATATGGGAGCTGATGCACTTTATAAACTTCTTTCCAGGCTGGATCTGGATGAACTGTCTTATTCCCTGCGGAATAAGGCAGACAATGAAACTTCCCAGCAAAGGAAGAAGGAGGCGCTGAAACGGCTTCAGGTCGTGGAAGCCTTCCGCGCATCCAAGGAAACCAATCGTCCGGAATGGATGATCACCAAAGTGGTTCCGGTCATTCCGCCAGAGTTGAGGCCTTTGGTTCCCCTGGATGGAGGTCGTTTTGCCACATCCGACCTGAATGATCTTTACAGGAGAGTTATTATCAGAAATAACCGTCTGAAACGACTGATAGAGATCAAAGCTCCTGAGGTGATCCTCAGAAACGAAAAACGTATGCTTCAGGAAGCTGTAGATTCGCTGTACGATAACTCCAGAAAATCCAATGCTGTTAAAACAGATTCCAATAGGGCACTTAAGTCATTAAGTGACAGCTTGAAAGGTAAGCAGGGCCGGTTTAGGCAAAACCTCCTCGGTAAGCGGGTCGATTATTCGGCACGTTCTGTGATTAGTGTAGGGCCTGAGCTGAAGATGCATGAATGCGGCATTCCCAAGGATATGGCTGCTGAGTTGTACAAGCCATTCGTTATTCGGAAATTGATAGAGCGCGGTATTGTGAAGACTGTAAAATCTGCCAAGAAAATTGTAGACAGGAAAGATCCGGTAGTTTGGGATATTCTTGAAAATGTAATGAGGGGCCATCCTGTATTGCTAAACCGTGCTCCTACGCTTCACAGATTGGGAATTCAGGCATTTCAGCCCAAGCTGATTGAAGGAAAGGCCATTCAGTTGCATCCATTGGTATGTACTCCATTTAACGCTGACTTTGACGGTGACCAGATGGCTGTGCATCTGCCTTTAGGTAACGCTTCCATTGTGGAAGCCCAGTTGCTGATGCTTTCTACACATAATGTATTGAATCCGGCAAACGGCGCACCAATTACCGTGCCCTCACAGGACATGGTTCTTGGGCTCTATTATATTACCAAGGAGCGCAAAGGCGTAAAAGGGGAAGGATTGAGATTCTATTCTCCCGAAGAAGCAATCATTGCCTATAATGAAGGCGCTGCCGACCTGCATGCCGGTGTGAAGGTACGTATAGAAGACTATGATGAGAATGGCAATAAAGTATATAAGATCATAGATACCACCATAGGAAGAATTATATTTAATCATTACATACCGGAAGGATTTGGTTTTGTGAATAAACTTCTCACCAAGAAAAACCTCAGAGACATTATTGGTGATGTACTGAAACGGACCAATGCGCCGAAGATTGCCAAATTTCTGGATGATATCAAGGATCTTGGTTTCTATACCGCATTCCGTGGTGGGCTGTCGTTTAATCTAGATGATATCATCATACCAGAGGAAAAAGACGAGTTGGTACCCTCTGCTTATGAGCAGGTAGATGAGGTGATGAACAACTATAACATGGGTTTCATCACCAATAAAGAGCGTTATAATCAGATCATTGACATCTGGACCCATACCAACGCCAATCTTACACAAACTTTGATGAATAAACTGAGTAGCGATAATCAGGGCTTCAATCCTGTTTATATGATGCTTGACTCAGGTGCCAGAGGATCTAAAGAACAGATTCGTCAGCTTTCCGGTATGAGGGGTTTGATGGCTAAACCACAGAAATCAGGAACTTCCTCCGGTTCTGAAATTATCGAGAACCCCATCCTGTCAAACTTTAAGGAAGGCCTTTCTGTTCTTGAGTACTTTATTTCTACTCACGGTGCTCGTAAGGGTCTTGCTGACACCGCACTAAAAACTGCTGACGCAGGGTATCTGACACGTCGCCTGGTGGATGTCTCACAGGATGTGATTGTGAGAGAAGAAGACTGCGGTACACTGAGAGGTCTTGTAGTAGGACCCATCAAGAAAAATGAAGAGGTCATCGAAACCCTCGGTGAACGTATTTTGGGCAGGTTGTCCGTACATGATATATTCCACCCGTTCACCGGTGATTTGATTGTTGAGGCCGGTTCATTGGTTACAGAGGACGTGGCACGGCAGATCGAAGAATCACCGCTGGAACAGGTAGAAATACGGTCGGTATTGACCTGTGAAACCAAAGACGGGGTTTGTTCCAAATGCTACGGCAGAAACCTGGCAACCGGCAAACTGGTTGAAAAAGGAGAGTCTGTCGGAGTGATTGCAGCTCAGTCTATTGGCGAGCCAGGTACTCAGCTTACGCTGAGAACCTTCCACGTAGGTGGTACTGCTTCGAATATTGCGGCAAATAACAGCATTTTATCCAAATACGATGGTTACATCGAATTGGATGAGCTCCGGACCGTTCCCAAAGTTGAAGAAGACGGCAAAAAGATCGATATCGTCATTGGCCGTTTGGCTGAAATGCGGATCCTCGATAAGAACACCAATATTGTTCTTACCACCAATAATATACCTTATGGTTCCCGGTTATACTTCCAAAGCGGAGATGAAGTTAAGAAAGGCGACACCATCTGTGAATGGGATCCCTACAATGCAGTGATCATCTCTGAAGCTGAAGGTAAGATTCAATTCAAAAATGTTATTTATGGTATCACCTATAAAGAAGAATCTGATGAACAGACCGGATTCAAGGAGAAAGTAATTATCGAAACCAAGGATAAGAAAAAGAATCCCGAGATTCAGATCGTCAATGATGAAGGTGATGTACTGAAGACCTATAACCTGCCTGTAGGAGCCCACGTGGTTTCCGAAGAAGGAGATGAGGTCAAAACAGGAGATACGCTGGTTAAGATACCGAGAACTGTTGGTAAATCGGGTGACATTACCGGTGGTCTGCCTCGCGTTACCGAATTGTTTGAGGCAAGGAATCCGTCGAACCCAGCCGTTGTCTCCGAAATTGACGGAGAGGTTTCTTTCGGTAAGATCAAGCGGGGTAACCGTGAGATCATTATCCAGTCGAAGAGTGGTGAAGTCAAGAAGTATCTGGTTTCTCTATCTAAGCAGATCCTCGTTCAGGAGAACGACTACGTTAAGGCTGGTACTCCCCTGTCTGACGGTGCCATTACTCCTTCTGATATATTGTCTATTAAAGGACCAACCAAAGTTCAGGAGTATATTGTAAATGAAGTTCAGGAGGTATACAGACTGCAGGGCGTTAAGATCAATGACAAACACTTTGAGATCATCGTGCGGCAGATGATGCGTAAAGTTCTCATAGAGGATCCCGGCGATACCAAGTTCCTGGAAAATCAGATAGCAGATAAATGGGAATTCCAGGAAGAAAACGACTGGATCTACGACAAGAAGGTCATTGTGGATGCAGGAGATTCCGAGAGCTTGCGTTCCGGTCAGATAGTGACGGCAAGAAAGCTGAGAGATGAGAATTCCATGCTCAAGCGGAGAGACATGAAACCGATAGAAGCCAGGGATGCAGTTCCTGCGACCTCCAATCAGAAGCTACAGGGTATCACAAGAGCTGCGCTGCAGACGAAGAGCTTCCTCTCGGCTGCCTCATTCCAGGAAACAACGCGTGTATTGAATGAAGCTGCCATCAGAGGTAAGGAAGATCCGCTCATTGGCCTGAAGGAAAATGTCATTGTCGGCCATAAGATACCTGCAGGTACCGGAAACAGAGACTTTGACGATATCATCGTGGGTTCGATGGAAGATTATCAACAGATGACCAGGAGCGAAAAGGAAAAGCAGGAAGCGAATTCCAAATAAAAGGAAAATGTTATGAGTGATCAGCAAAATAACAACAGCAGCAACGAAGAAGGAGGTAACAGAAATCAGATTAATATCCATCTTAGTGAGGAAGTTGCCCAGGGAATTTATTCCAACCTGGCTGTTATTAACCACTCAAGTTCGGAGTTCATCCTTGATTTTATCAGGGTGATGCCGGGTGTGCACAAAGCAGATGTAAAATCAAGGGTGATTTTGACTCCCGAACATGCCAAACGTTTTCTGAATGCGCTTCAGGATAACATTCAAAAATATGAGGAGATGTACGGTGAGATCCAGGTGGATAAAAAAGGAAAGGGCCCGGATATACCGATGAATTTTGGTGGTCCTACTGCGCAGGCATGATACGGATTTCATGATTATATAGAAAGAAAGGCTGTTCCTTAGTACCTTTACATTTAAATTCTAACAAAATTTGGCAGAAAACTAATAATTTAGAGCTGGAATCATTGCCATTTCTTTGATTTTTTCTCCGAGTAATATTGTTTCTTTAGCCAATTTTGTCACATAATATTTGTATGTATTGGCAACTTTCTTGATTAAGCCGTGACTTCTTAGCCTTCTGAGTAATCGTGAGACTTGAGATGATGAGAGATGAGGCAAAAGATTTCTGATGTCTTTATTTTTAAATCCCGATATGTTGAATTCTCCTTTTAATACCGTTAATAAGATATTCAGATCGTGTTTGCTAAACATATTAAAACCTTTGTATTTCCTTTGATTTACCATTTTAGTCTGGCTTATTTTTTCAAGTCTTTTACGGCCATTGGTTTTATTATCAATGGCAGAGATGAATTCAAGATACCTTTTGTTAGAAGATTTAAGACTTATTTGAAGTAATAGTAAGCTGTAGATGTTCTTTTTCAGACCTGTCATCTCTTTTGAGCTGGTAACATCTTTGTGTACAACCTCCCGGTAGTGTTTCCATATTGACTAAAGTACAAAAAAAAGACATAACCTGGACAATTATGGCACTTCAATTTACTAATAGTTTAGTGCTTAAGCATTTGTTGAGATACCCTGTTTGGTTCTGGCTCGTCTAGGTTATGTATATATTTTCAAATATTTTATCCGGGTCAATTATAATTTTGAAAATCTTCATTTCGTTAAAAAAATAAAAGCCATCAAATTTGTCTTGCCGGTTTGTAAGTTATTAAAATTCTCACAGTCCATTTTGACTTCCGGTCCATTGCATACAGGATCAGTCATCGAAACCCGGACGGTGAAACTCCGGTGCGTTGGGAAAGTCTTTCAGTATCTCTTCCCGTAACTTTTTTAGGTGGTTGATGAAATAGAATATCTCGGCCTCTTTTTCATAAAATGAAACAGTTATATTTTCCCACGCTTCCCTCGACCGATCGGTCAGAATAAGGGCTACTTTGGCGGCACCGCTGGCTTCTTCAACGGCAAACGTCTCTTCTTCATCAAGCAAGCCGTAAATGGCCCGGGTTATCTTGATGGGTATCATGGTATGGTCCCAATGAATTACCTGCAGGTGGTTGAAAAGCTGTTTATATTTTTCCGGGTTGGTTCGGCCATTGAGTTTTATTTTCATATCGTTCAGATTATCATAAATCCAGTCAGATACAATAAAGGAGTATTTCTCTGCAGCTTTAACCAGTGGATGTTTTTTGATTTCTTCCTGAATCTGTTTGTATGCCTTATAATCTATTTCCCTTAGTTCAATGCCCCTTTTTCTGATTTCTTTGTCAATGTAATAACGGGTTTTTTCCCGAATGCATTTGATGTTATCAAGAAAATCCCTGCGTGTGGGATTGGTGTGGCTTTTCCGGCCACTCAGTTTTTTATCGTTGTAATAATATCTGCACCGGTTTTTAAAATGACATCGTTCACACCACTGATCGCAATAATGGTAAATGGAAGGAATGAATTTTCCTTCGGGATCAGGAAGTAAAAAATTATGGATTTCATCTTCTCTAAAATCATCTTTTTCTTCGGAATCGGAGGGTTCATATTTCATTTCGATAAAGTCTTCTACCTCATCAATTGTTTCATCATCTTCATCAGAAAATTCCTTAATATTGGAACAGATATCGCAATATCCGGGAAAGGGGCAGTTTGATTCATCGTAATCACAAAATTCCAATGGAATTTCACCATTTGAGAGGAAGACATGTTCATCGCCCCATATCCTGAGCAATTGTCTGTATCTTAAACGTCCGGGTACACCGTTGGGAAATTCGGGATAGAAATAATAAGCTTTTAAGAGATATTCCATTTCGATGGCAAGGATTTCGAGCTGGTTTTCGGTAAGCTGATCTTCAGGAGGGAAAGACATGGATGGAATTCCGACGATCTCAGAAATTTTCCTGCGCGGACCGTATTGGAATTCTTCTGAAAAGGGCGATTCGTCATCATCCAGTATATTGCCAAAGAATACACGCAGATCTTCCTCGGGGACATTGCCGGCGGAAGCACGCATGTCAATGATCAGTTGTTCTAAATAACGTTTCATTTTTAGTATCGACTTATCCGTCATTACAAATATAAGAAATTGATTTTTTTATACCACCTTTTCTGAAGGTAAATTTTACAGCATAGGAATTTTCCGGGAAATTTCAGTATAATTTTTTCAAAAACATTCTTTATGGTATTTTTGAGAGGATAGTTCATTGTTTAAAACTTCGGATAAATATATATGGAGCTTTCTCAGGCTGTTATTTTGTTTATTTTTTCTACTTTAGTGATCGCTGTTGCAGGAACGAAGCTTAGCCGTACTGCTGATCAGCTTGCTGACCTAACGGGTTTGGGTGAAGCCCTGTTTGGGGCTATATTTCTTGGAGCAATTACTTCCCTGGCAGGTATTATTACTTCTGTGGTTGCGGCATTTGAAGATCATCCCGAGCTTGCAATAAGCAATGCGATTGGTGGAATTGCAGCACAAACGGTTTTTTTGTCTATTGCCGATATTATTTATAGAAGAGTTAATCTGGAACATGCTGCTGCTTCATTCGCCAACCTGATGTATGGGGTATTGCTGATCGGTTTACTTTCCGCAGTATTGGTCGGATTTTCCGGCCCGGAGGTATCGGTGTTTAAAATGCATCCGCTCTCTGTTTTGATGCTTATAATCTATATTGCAGGTTCTAAACTAATCTCATCGGCCAGGGAGAATCCCATGTGGCGGCCCCGCATGACTCTTGAAACCGTAAAAGATATCCCGGCTGAAAACCATATAAAATATTTAAACCTGAAAAAGGTTGTGGTAAAATTTGTTGTGCTGGCAATCCTCGTTGCCGGTTCAGGTTATGCAGTTGCCCGTTCGGGTATTGTAATTGCCGGCCAAACAGGTCTTTCCGAAAGTTTTGTTGGAACATTGTTTACTGCCGTATCCACTTCCCTGCCTGAACTGATCGTCTCCATTGCTGCAGTGCGCCAAAAGGCACTTACCCTTGCAGTAAGCAACATCATCGGTGGCAATACATTCGATGTTCTGTTTGTGGCTTTCGCCGATATGGCTTACAGCAAAGGTAGCGTTCTTCACGCCGTCACCCAGGATCAGGTTTTTATAGTGGCATTAACCATACTGATGTCTAGTGCACTGATATTAGGTCTGCTGCACCGCGAACAGAAAGGGATCGGCAAGATAGGCTGGGAGAGTTTCCTGATCATTATTCTTTATCTTGGAGGAAATGCATTTTTGCTTTTTGGGTAAAAAAATAGCCACGAATCCTGCTTTCAGCCGGGACAAGTGCACGAATGTATAAATGACCGGATGCCTGTCTGCCTGGATATGAACCCGATCGTTTAGACATGATTGGATGATTGTTTCCCGGCTAAAAAAGTGTGTTAAATAGTTAAAAGTATTTTCAACATGACTAAGTTGAGGTTTGCAAAATCTATATTCTTGTGTATTGGTCACGATTTCAAGATTTTTTCAATTTCTTTACCTGCTGATGTTATAAATTCTCTGAGGTTATCCAGGCCAATGAGGGGTTTTGAACTTTCGGGCAACAGAATGTATTGTTTTGCGGGAATATACTTTTTGTAAAAATCCACAAATGTTTCATTGGTGGCACCGTTCAGTACTACAGTCTGAAGTGATTTACCAAGTTCTCCGAGCTTTTCATGGATTCTGGTGCTTTCCGACTGTGACAGTTCATCGGGTTTGGTAACCAGGTTGATATTGGCTTTTTCCGAACCAAACAGCTCGTTGAGTTTGGTGTAATTTTTCTTCATGTTTTTAAGTTTTGTAAGGATGCTGTCTGTTTCAATTTGCTTTTTTCCAAATTTGATGTTGGAAAGGATTTCCTGTTTTTTATGGATTTTTTCACGCAGTTTGGTCAGTTCGTTAATCCAGGTAAGTGTGATACCGGGAAGGGAGAAAAAACGCAGAGAAAGGGCTGTGGGAGGCATGTCGAAAACAATAATATCCTTGTCCTGATGATTCAGCAGAACGGATTCAAAAGCCTTCATCAGGGCATACTCTTCAATGCCAGGAGAGAACTGAAGCACCTTGAAATAATTCTTGATGCTGAATGCCTTCTGATAGTTATATTTTCTGCTTACGCTCTCTTCTGTATCGCGCAAGTATTTTCTAATCCAGCGGTCTGTATCTATTTGCGTTACCCAAAGGTTCCAGCTTATTTCCACCGGCTTTTCTCCGATGTCGGCTTTGAATATATCCCCCTGATTATGGGCCGGGTCCATAGAAGCCAAAAGGATTTTATTGGCTTTTTGGCTTTTCGCTATGGATACAAGTGCCGAAACGGTGGATTTTCCCACACCTCCCTTTCCCACAAAAAAACTCAGTGTTGGGTTAATCGATTTCATATTATTTGTAAAGTATTTTGTCCATAAGATTTACCAGCATAAAGCATTAAATTCCCAATATCAATGTTCAAAATTTAAAAATGCATATCGATTGGTATTTTGTTATTGGAATTTAGGTAATTGGATATTATTTGTCATTTGATGCTTGAAAATTGTTATTTTATAATTACTACATCGGATCCAGCAGTGAAAACAGCTCTCCCAGCGGATCATGAGCGGTTTGAATCCTGTTAAGCATGATATGCAGATCATCTTCCATTTCGGGCAGCAGTTCCATTGTGATATGCACGGGAGGGGAGGGGATGCCGGTAAATGATCCCACCACCAGAAGCGCAAATATGTTTCTTAGCTCTTTTTCTTCCCATTCATGTAACTCCGAAACATTGCTCCGGTTGATTTCTTCTATATCACCCAGTAATTTTCTGAGTCTGGATATGAATTCTGAATATCCCATAGGTAAATCGATATATTTATTCCACCCTGAAGATTTTTTTCTCTGTTCGTATTCTTTTTTCGGAGGGAAAATAAAAATAAAGTGCATATATAACAAACAGCACCATCACAGAAAGCGGTATTTTTGGAATAGCCATCAGGAATCCTGCAACCAGGATGTAAGCTGATAAAGAGGCTAATGTGAGAAAATCCTTTTCAAATCGCATGAAACGGTGCTCATCAGTATGTTCTTTCCCTTTCATCCTGTTCACAAATAAAATGCGGTACCATAGCGGAAGCACTACAGCGAAAAGAGCCGAGGCGATCATCATTACGACCTGAACCCACTTTTGCTGAACCGGAAAGAATATGTTAACATGAAATTTTACCAAAATGTATAGTATGATGAATGCTGCTACAGCGGGAAGGTTCATTCTGAGATAATGCCTGAGGAGTTTCTTTTGCATATTTGTATTTTGATGCTTAGTATACATCCAAATTAAAATTATTATTTTGGACATCCTCCGACCGGTAGTCGTTTATGCTGGCTCCATCACCGTCTGGGGTTTAACAGCAAAAAAAGTTTTCAGCCCTTCAATAACAATCAACACCACCAGCAGTATGATCACTCCGTTTACCCCAACCAGCAGCCAGTTCTGGTCGTTGATGAAATTGATCTGGTTCAGCACGGAAGCCCAAAGGGTCATGACAACCATAAACACTGCAGGTATGCCTGAGATGAGCCATTTATAAACACTCTGCCTTCTTAGGTACATGGTAACCACGATCAGGGCCAGGCCGGCAAGTGTCTGGTTTACAGCTCCGAAGATGGGCCATAGGGTAAGGGCTCCTTTTCCGTCTGCTCCTGAAACGAATGCAAGCAGTGCCGCTGTTGCAACAACTATAAAGGTTGAAAAGTAGATGTTTTTGAAGGGTTTGATTCTCAGGAAATCAAAGAGTTCCGTGACTACATAACGTTGTACACGGGTTGCAGAATCCATGGTGGTAGCGGCGAAGGAGGCCACGAACACCCCCATTATAGCAATGGCTATGGACCGGGGAATACCGGCTGTTTCAACCATATTGGCCGCACCCAGAACAAACGATCCTACTTTATCGCTGAGGCCCTGGGCTGCCGTCCATGATGCATAATGGTTGGTCCAGGCTGCGGTTCCTGCCAGCATCTGTCCGTTCTGTTCATATCCCAGACCAATGCCAGCGGCTACGGCAATGGTAACCAGGGTGGCCAGGAACCCTTCGGTAATCATTGATCCGTAACCAACAAACAGGGCATCCGGTTCATTACGCACCTGTTTGGCTGAAGTACCGGAAGCCACCAGCGAATGAAACCCCGATATGGCCCCACAGGCAATGGTAATGAAAAGGAAAGGCCACATAGGTGGGGCGGCCTGGGGATGCATCTGAACGCCTGGAGCCACTACTTGCATATCAGCTGTGAATGTTGCAAAAAAGACACCGAGCACCATCAGACCCATAGCAATCAACAATTGATAGGAATTAATGAAATCTCTTGGCTGAAGCAGCGTTGTTACAGGAAGAATTGAGGCAATGTAGGCATAAATCAGCAATGCAATGGTCCAGATTCCTGTAGCCGGAATGCCCGCAACAGAAGGCATGTTTACAGGCAGTTGTGTGCCCAGGATCACTGTAAGGTACATGAGAACTATCGAGATAAGTGACCAGAAAAGGATGCTTTTCCCTTTTTTATTAACCAGAAAACCAAGGTTTAGGGCAATAACAATCTGCAGCCATACAGGGATCACTGAGGAAGGATACATATGGAATATTACGCTGATCACCAGTCCGAATATGGCAATTACCAGCCAGAGTTCCAGAAAAATGATGATGAAGAAATAAAAGCGTGTGTTGGGGGTGAGGTATTTTGCGGTAAATTCTGAAAGGGATTTTCCTTTATTTCGCATGGATATGATCAGGGCACCGAAGTCGTGTATGGCACCCATAAAAATGCTTCCTACGAAGACCCAGATGAGAGCCGGTACCCAGCCCCAGATGATGGCTATCGCAGGTCCGACAATGGGACCTGTTCCGGCGATTGAAGTGAAATGATGTCCGAAGATCACCTCACGCTTTGTGGGTACATAATCTATACCGTCTTTCATTGCACCTGAAGGGACCTTAACATCAGGATCAAGTTTCATGATATTTTTGCCGATGAATTTTCCGTATATCCGGTACATCGCAATATAGCCAAATGCTGCTGCAATCATTATGAACAATGCATCCATAGCCCAATTCTTTCTGTTATTCGTTGCAAAATTATCAAAAATAATCCATAATTTTTTTCCAGTCTATATTCCGGTGGGTTTTGCTAAAAACAGGGTATTGGCTTTATTGGCCTATATTCATGGGATGCTGGAAAGGGGTGAAAAGTTTTAAATTTCTCATCTTATTTATATATTTGCTAACCTTAAATCTGTAGTACTCTATATTTAGAGTAATTATAAACATCAGTTATTTAAAAAAATAAACGATCGCTAATTTAAATTGAAGCATAAATGAAAATTTTAGTCTGTATAAGCAATGTGCCGGATACAACCACCAAGGTAAGATTTACCGAAGATGGGAGGCAATTTGATACAACTGGTGTGCAGTGGGTTATTAATCCGTGGGATGAGTTGGCCTTAACAAGGGCGCTACAGTTGAAAGAAGATACCAACAATTCTATCGATACCGTAACTGTAGCTCATGTAGGGGAAAAAGGTTCTGAGGCAACCATCCGAAAAGCTTTGGCGATTGGAGCAGATGATGCCATACGGGTTAATGCTGATCCCCTCGGCGCCTTTTTTGTATCAGCTCAACTGGCTGAAGTGGTAAAGCAGAATGATTTTGATATCATCTTTGCAGGCATTGAGTCAAGCGATTACAATGGCAGTGCTGTCGGCGGAATGCTTGCTGAACAGCTTGGTATGCCGTCGGTATCTGCTGTTTCATCATTTGAGATAGAAGGAGACCAGGTTAAAATCACCAGGGATATTGACGGAGGAAAGGAAGAGGTGACTTCGCAGCTACCCATGGTCGCCATCGTTCAGAAAGGGATTGCCATTGAGCCCCGGATTGCATCCATGAGGGGCATTATGATGGCCCGTAAAAAGCCCCTTAAGGTTATGGAACCTGTTAATGCTGATTCTCTTATCTCATTTGAAAGCTTTGAGCTTCCACCGGCCAAACCTCCATGCAAAATGATTGATCCTGAAAATGCGGAGGAGTTGGTTGATCTGCTCCGGGATGAAGCAAAGGTTATTTAATATTTTGATTAAGTGAGAATTAGGAAGTGAAAAAGTATAAACTTAGATATTAGACAATCCTTTGATTAAAGATATTAGAATGACCATAAATGACATATTCATTAGTTTAACAGTTTATTAAAAAGTTGAATTTCAAATTGATTTATATACCAAGTTTACAAACTTTGCTTGTATTACCATGGAACCCGCATGTTAATCATGTTTTTGTTGTGTAGGTTCCTGGATGCGGGTTTCATTCGGATATTAAACATAAATTAACTACATCACAGTATAATCTAAAGGAAAAGATATGGCAGTATTAG
The DNA here is from genome assembly GCA_964399175.1 of uncultured Bacteroidales bacterium. GTDB lineage: Bacteria > Bacteroidota > Bacteroidia > Bacteroidales > UBA12077 > JAGXLC01. Next base: position 21,058 of record CAYNPZ010000009.1, read on the forward strand.
TCTTTACAGAAAACTGGGACGGCAAATTCAAAAAATTGTCCTTTGAGCTGGTTTCTTATGCAAGCAAGCTGGCTGAAATGGCTGACACGCAAACTGTGGCCCTTTCTATAGGAGATGTGGAAGAAGACGAGTTGAAGCGGTTGGGTGATTATGGTGCAGAAAAAATCGTATCAGTAAATCAGGATAATCTTAAACAACTGGATAATCAAGCCTATACCTCCGTCATCGAGCAGGTGGCTAACAATGAAGGTGCTGATCTTATTGTCATTGCGCACAACAATGTGGGAAAAGCTCTTGCTCCCAGATTATCGATAAGGTTGAAAGCGGCGCTTGGTTCCGAAGTGAATGAATTACCGGTGAGTATGAATCCCTTCACGATTAAGAAAAAGGTTTTCTCAGGTAAGGCATTTGCGCAGGTTGAGCTGAATACAGAGAAAAAGATCCTGACCATGGCACAGAATTCATTTGGTGTTTATGAAAATGTACAGAAACCAGATATAGAAAGCTTTGAGCCTGCCATCGATGCCGGCCAGGTTAAGACGAAAGTCACTAATGTAGAAAAGCACAGAGATAAGCTGCTTCTTACCGATGCCGAACTGGTGGTTTCCGGTGGCCGGGGCATGAAATCCCCCGAAAATTGGGATAAACTGGAAGCCCTGGCTGATGAGCTTGGTGCTGCTTTGGCATGCTCCCGCCCCGTATCTGATGAAGGATGGAGACCCCATGAAGAACATACGGGTCAAACGGGCAAGATCATTGCTCCCGATCTGTATATCGCTGTTGGCATATCCGGAGCCATACAGCATATTGCCGGAGTGAGCAGGGCCAAATACATCGTTGCGATCAATAACGACCAGGATGCACCTATATTTGATGTTGCTGATTACGGAATCGTTGGAGACGCCATGAAAGTGCTCCCCGAGTTGACGGAAGCATTCAGGAAAGCCCGATCATAAACAGGCAAGCAAACCATAATTCCAGGCAGCAGATGAAGCAGCAATTTCGTCTGTTGTCTCAAAAACATGCATAATATGCTGAAACAGATTGTTTTTATTATTACTTTACTGATTACCCTGGGAGTTTTTACCTATACTGTATTGCGCCTGCTCTCCTTATTTAAGCTTACCAGAAAGAATTTTCCTATAAAGAATTTAGGAAAGCGCTTTAACCTGATGATGCAGGTAGCCTTCGGCCAGACCAAAATTTTCAGATATCGTGTAGTTGGATTTTTACACGCCATGGTATTTTGGGGATTCATTGTAATCCTGATCGGAAGTATTGAAATGGTGGTTGACGGGATTTTGGGAACCGAAAGGATCTTTCATGCCCTGGGCGTAGTTTATGATGTCATCATCGGTGCCGGCGATGTGTTTGCCCTGATCATTGCCATTGCCATTGCCGTTTTCCTGATCAGGCGTATATTCCTTCACGTAAAGCGGTTCAGTGGCATTGAAATGGATCATAAAAAGCACGTGGACGCCAATGTTGCGCTTACACTGATCTTCTTACTGATGATCACACTGCTCGGAATGAATGCTTTTTATTATCAGCATGCATTAAGCATTGGTCATGAGATTTACGGAGCTTTTCCGGTGAGTAAATATATTGCACCGTGGTTTGCATCCATGGCTGATCATCAGCTGTATATTTTTCATGAAGCCAACTGGTGGGCCCACATATTGATTATCTTCTTTTTTGCCAATTATCTACCCTATTCCAAGCATTTTCATGTATTTCTTTCTGTTCCCAATGTGTTCCTGAGTAGACTGGATCCTTTAGGAAAACTTGATACCATGGAGAACGTAAAAAAAGAGGTACAAATGATGATGGATCCCAATGCCTCACTGGAGGAACAAACTGATGAGGAAGAAGTGGAACGTTTTGGCGTGATGGATGTGGAAGATGTTTCCTGGAAGAATTATTTTGACTCTCTTGCCTGTACACAGTGCGGCCGATGTACGGATGTTTGTCCTGCCAATATTACCGGAAAGCGTTTGTCACCCCGTAAGATCATTATGGATGTGCGCGAAAGGATGAAGGAGAAAGGCACAGGAATGGTGAAGCAGGGAAGAGAATACTCCGACAACAAATCGTTATTGAGAGATTATATTACCGAAGAGGAGCTTTGGGCCTGCACTACCTGTAATGCATGTGCACAGGAATGCCCTATCAACATTAATCATCCAACACTTATTGTGGAAATGAGAAGATACCTTGTTATGGAGGAAGCCTCCGGGCCGGGTGACCTGAATGCCATATTCAGTAATATAGAAAACAACGGCGCACCCTGGCAATATTCGCAGGAAGACAGGATGAACTGGGCAGAAGAGTTGTATATAAACGAGAAATGATTTTTCCAGGTTAAATTGAAGATCTATGACAAAACGTAAGATCGAAGTTCCCATCATGGCTGACCTTCATGCTAAAGGCGAAAAGCCGGATTACCTGGTATGGGTTGGCAGTGCAGGAGCTTTTGACGACAGATATAAGAAGGTGACACGATCTTTCATTAAAGTCCTTACTCACTTGAATGTCAATTACGCGGTTCTGGGTACTGAAGAAACCTCCAGCGGAGATGTGGCGCGCAGGGCAGGCAATGAAATGCTCTTTCAAATGCAGGCCATGTCCAACATTGAGATTTTGAACGGCTATGGAGTGGACAGGATATTGACCTGCGATCCCCATGCTTACAACACATTTAAGAATGAGTATCCTGATTTTGGAGGTAATTACGAGGTGTGGCACCATACACAGTTTTTTCAGAGACTCATAGCGGATGGTACCCTTAAGATTGACAGTGAGCTGTTTGATGATCAAATCCTTACTTATCATGATCCCTGTTACCTGGGCCGTGCCAATGGGGAATATGAAGCCCCGCGGGACGTTCTGAAAGCCATACCTTCTATGAACAGGGAAATGTCCCGGCATAAAAGTTTTGCATTGTGTTGTGGAGCTGGCGGTGGCCAGATGTTTAAGGAAGCGGAAAAGGGAGATAAAGAAGTATTTATAGAACGCATTGAGGAGGCTCTGGATACCGGGGCCAACATCATTGCCACTGCTTGTCCTTATTGTATGGTGATGATAACCGACGGTTTAAAATATAAGGCCAGGGAAGAGGAAGTGAAAAATCTGGATATAGCAGAGATAATCGAACAATGCCTGAAATTATAAATAAAAATATAAAAAATGGAAAAACAAGAGTTGAACATAAAAGGATGTGAATTTCTTACCAGGGAAACTGAAGCCAGTGAAATTTTCATTCCCGAAGAATTTGATGAAGAACAGACCATGATTGCCCAGACCTGTCAGGATTTTCTGGAAACGGAAGTCTTTTGTAATCTTGACAGGATCGATAAGAAAGAAGAGGGCCTGATGAGGAGTATACTGGAAAAGTCAGGTGAGCTGGGGTTATTGGGTATTTCTGTTCCCGAAGAATACGACGGATTTGAGCAATCTTTTCTTACCTCCATGTATGCCAACGAGATATTGGGAGCCGGTTATTCTTTTTCCGTGGCATATTCTGCCCATACCGGCATAGGAACATTGCCCATCGTGTATTACGGGAACGAAGAGCAAAAGAAGAAATATCTGCCAAAGCTTGCATCAGGAGAATACATGGCCGCTTTTTGTCTGACTGAACCTGGTGCAGGATCCGATGCCAATGCCGGAAAAACAAAAGCGGTTCTTTCCGAAGATGAAAAGCATTACATCCTTAACGGACAGAAGATGTGGATTACCAATGGCGGTTTTGCTGATGTTCAGGTAGTCTTCGCTAAAATAGGAAACGACCGCATACTGAGCGCTTTTATTGTGGATGGTGATTCCCCCGGTATAGAAATCAATCCCGAGGAAGAGAAAATGGGAATCAAGGGATCCTCTACCGTTCAGATATTTTATAACGATGTAAAAGTTCCCGTTGAAAATCTGCTGGGCAGAAGAGGTGAAGGATTCCGGATTGCACTCTATATTCTTCATATGGGTCGAATCAAACTGGGCGGTAATGTGATTGGCGCCGCCAAACGTGCCATCAGCCAGTCGGTAAATTATGCCAATGAAAGGAAACAGTTCGGAAATTTGATTTCGAACTTTGGCTCCATCAAATACAAGCTTGGAGAGCAGATCATTGAAACCTTTACCAATGAATCCGCCGTTTACAGATTGAGCAAAAACGTAGATGAAGCCAGTCATGCCTATATGAACAACGGCATGGAATACGGAAAAGCCAGTACGGAAGCGTTTGTTCAGTATGAAGCAGAGGCAGCTATTCTGAAGGTTTATGGTTCTGAGACCCTTGATTATATCGTTGATGAAATGGTGCAGATTATGGGTGGTATGGGATTTTCCTCTGAGATGCCGGCCGACAGGGCTTACAGAGATTCCAGAATTAACCGGATCTTCGAGGGAACCAATGAGATCAATCGCCTTTGGATTTCAGATACAGTGAATAAACGCGGCCATAAAGGCAAAATTGACATCTTCGGTCAGGCAGAGGAAGTGGTGAAACAACTGGAGAAACACCCTGAATACAAATCACACGGATATTTTGAAGACAAGGCCCATTATGTCCAAAATTTTAAGAAGGTGGTGATGATGCTGGTTAAAGCAGCTTCCAACAAGTTCGGACGGAAAATGAGCCAGGAGCATGAAATCCTGAATAATCTGGCCGATATTGTTACGCTGACCTACATAGCAGAATCCACCATGTTGCGCGTAAAAAAGCTCGATTTGATGCAGACTTCCGTGGATAAAAGCTTATACCGTGACATCCTGGATGTATTTATGCTGGATGCCGCCGATAAGATACAGAAATATGCGTTGGATGCCATATATTCTCTCGATGCGGAAGAAGATACAGAGAAATACAGGAAAGGAGCCATGCATTTTACTGCTCTTCCGCGTTTTAATGTAAAAGAGGCCCGCAGAAGAATAGCTGATAAGCTGATCGAGGAAAACGAGTATTGTTTCTGAAGCTATTAGGCCGGACTGTTTGTTGGTTATCTATATTACTGGTTGATTGGTTGATTGAATGATTGAGAGATGAATAATACCGGAACACAGATGATACTGATTTGACTGATATATACTGTTATCATCCCAGGTGTAATGCTTTATAAATGTTTTTCTCGTTTTATCATTCAAACATTCTTGCAATCAATCAATCAATCAATCAATCAATCAATCATTCATTCATCAGGTAAGCAACGTACTGAAATCAATCTCTTCCGCCTTCCCGGTATCAAATATCTGACCATCTTCAAATTTAAGGGTTCTTGCTTCAAATTTCTTTACCAGTTGGTAGGCATGGGTGGCCATGATAATGGTTTTTCCGTTGGCATTGATCTCCAGCAGCAGTTTCAGCAAATCTTCCGAGGTTTCCGGATCGAGGTTGCCGGTGGGCTCATCAGCAAGAAGGATCGGGGGATCATTCAGCAAAGCCCTGGCGATAACCACCCGCTGCTGTTCTCCGCCTGAAAGCTGGTGGGGGAATTTGTAACCTTTGTAAGTGAGGTTCACCTTCTCCAGGACTTCTTCAATCCGGAAGCGGATCTCTTTCTTGTCTTTCCATCTTGTTGACTTCAATACAAATTGCAGGTTGTCATATACAGATCTGTCGGTGAGTAATTTGAAATCCTGAAACACCACCCCCAGATTTCTTCTTAGCTGGGGGATATGTTTCTTTTTCAGTTTTTTCAGGCTGAAATCAAGCACATATCCTTCTCCTCCCTGAAGGGGCAATTCGGCGTTGATCACCTTGATCAGCGTAGTTTTGCCGCTTCCCACACGGCCGATAAAATACACCAGCTCATTTTCCTGTATGGAAAGATTGATATCCTTAAGTATTAGATTCTCGTTCTGATATATCCTGGCTTCTTCAAACTTTATTACCTCGTTCATAATATCCTGTTTTAATGTGGCAGGTTATTTGCAGATAAATATACAAATCTAGAGAAAAAATAAAATATTTAAGGGAAATTAACAGTTAAATGTTAATTAAAAGAAGGGTGGGAAGATGTTCGTTTCACTGAATTGTTATAATTTTAACCGAAATTCAATATTCCATTCTATGCGGTTTATCAAATATCTGGTTTTGTTGTTGTTTATCCTTCCCTTGACATTGAATGCCCAGGAGGGAGAAAATTTTTCATCCGGTTATCGTGCCTATCAGAAAGGAATTGATTTCTACGACAATGAGAAATATTCAGCAGCCCAGCAGCAGTTTGATCAAGCCCTGGAAGAAATGGAGAAGAGTGAGAAGGAGCTTAGGGCAAATGCTCAGTATTATATGGCCATTTGTGCCATTGAGCTCCACCATAACAATGCCGAATATTTGCTGGATCGCTTTATCTCCAAATATCCGGAAAATCCCAAAGTCAATTCTGCTTATTTTTATATGGGCGAATTTCAGTACAGGCAGAAAAATTATCAGGAGGTGATCCATTGGTTCAATAAGATCAATAAAGATAAGCTCACCGCTGATCAGCTCGGAGAATACAATTTTAAGCTCGGATACAGTTATAATCAGACCGGGGAAACCACAAAAGCCAGTCAGGCATTTTATGAAGTCAAAGACGGAAATTCAACTTTTTCCTCGCCTGCCCTCTATTATTATTCGCACATTGCTTACCAAAACGGGAATTATCAAACCGCCCTGGAAGGTTTTCAGCAGCTGACGGATAACAGTACCTTTGCCCCCATTATGCCCTATTATATAACGCAGATCTACTATCTCCAGGAAAAATACGAAGCGGTCATCGATTATGCTCCCAGGTTTGTGCAGTCGGCAACTGCGAAAAGATTGCCGGAGATTGCCAAAATAATCGGAGATTCTTACTATCAGTTACAGCGGTATGACAGTGCCATGACCTATCTGGAGATGCACCGGAAAAAAGGGGGAGAGATGAAACGGCAGGATCATTATCAGCTGGGTTACGTTGCTTATCGGGTTGATAGCCTCGATAAAGCGGTAAGGCATCTGGAGAAGGTAACTGATACGGAAGACAGGATCGCCCAAAACGCTTACTATCATCTGGCTGATTGTTATATGGAACAGGGAATGAAGAATAAGGCAAGGCTGGCCTTTGAGTTTGCTTCTCGCCTTGATTTCGATCCACAGATCAGAGAAAATGCCCTTTTTAATTATGCCAAGCTAACTTACCAGATGCGTACTGCCCCATTCAACGACGCCATCAAAGCTTTTAAAAAATATATTGACCAATATCCTGATTCTGACAATACCACTGAAGCCTATAATTACCTTGTTAATGCCTATCTGAATTCGAACAATTATAAAGAAGCCCTTAATTCTCTGGAGAAACTGGATAATCTTGAACTTCCCCTTCAGAAAGCCTATCAGAAAGTAGCTTACTATCGGGGACTGGAGTTATATAATAACAGGCATTATAAGGATGCCGTGGAAACCTTTAACAAGTCATTTAAGTACAAAGATTTTAATCAGAATATTGCTGCATTATCCAAATATTGGCAGGCTGAGGCGTACTATCAGCTGCAGAATTACGAAAAGGCAGCAGGGGCTTTTAACCGTTTTTTGCTTTCACCGGGGGCCTATAATACAGACGTATATGCAAGGGCTCATTATAACTTGGGTTATACCCACTTTCAGCTTCAGGATTATTCGGATGCCATTAAATGGTTCAGAAAATATGTGAACGTTACCGATTCGGAAACGAATCAATACCTTGCTGATACATACAATCGTCTGGGTGATTGCTATTTTATCCGCCGCAACCATCAACGGGCCATCAATTATTATAACAATGCCATAGAGATTGGCTTGAGAAGCCAGGATTATTCGTTGTTTCAGAAGGCATTTGCTTTTGGTTTGCAAAACCGGCCTCAAGACAAGATCGCCACACTGAAACGCTTAATTGAGAAACACCCGGAATCAGGCTACATCGATGATGCTTATTTTGAGATGGGAAGAAGTTATATAAGCCTGGATCAGCAGCGTAATGCGTTGGACTATTTCAACAAGATAGTAAATGACTATCCCTCTAGTAAGCATGTAAAGGGATCTTTGGTTCAACTGGGTCTTATTCATTATAATCTGAACAACAATCCTCAGGCTATCGATTATTATAAACGTGTTGTCACCGAATATCCCAATACCGAAGAGGCACAGAATGCACTTACCGGGTTAAAGAACATATATGTGGATATGAATCAGGTGGAGGAATATTTCAATTATGTAAACAGTCTGGGGGATTATGGCAGGGTCAGCATGAACGAACAGGATTCACTCACCTATATGTCGGCTGAAAAGGTTTTCATGAATAAAGGATGTGAAAATGCGATTGAGGATTTCCAGGAATACCTGAAAAAATTTAACAACGGCAACTTTTCGGTGAATGCCCATTTTTACCTGGCCGATTGTTTTGACCGCCAGGGCAAGATGGATCAGGCTCTGGAGCATTACCAATATGTCATCGAACAGCCGCAGAATTCATTTACTGAACAGGCATTAAATGCGGCTGCTCATATAAATATGGAAAGGAGAAATTACAAAAGGGGGCTTGATCAGTTAACGGAACTGGAAAAAGTTGCAGAAGTTCAGAAAAATCTTATTTTTTCAAGGGTGGGGCAAATGCGTGCTTATTATGAACTGGAAAATTATCAGCAAGCATATGAAGCAGCCGATAAAGTGTTACATACTGAGAATATAAATGCCCGGGATGAACGGGAAGCCCATTTCATAAAGGCCAAATCACTGTATTATGATGAAAAATACGATATGGCACTCAAAGAATTCAGAATTGTGGCGGATGAGGTAAACAGCAATGAAGGAGCCGAGTCCAAATATCGGGTGGCAGAAATATACTATAAGCAGGGTGAATTTAAAACGGCAGAAGATGAGATATTTGATTTCGTTCAGCAGAATTCATCCCAGGAATATTGGAAGGCTAAAAGCTTTATCCTCCTTGCGGACGTATATAAGGCCATGGGAGATTATTTCCAGGCCAGGCATACCCTGAAGAGCATCATTGAAAATTACGAGCCCACAAGGGAGGATGACGAGGTACTAAAAACTGCCAAAGCAAAGTACAGTCAGATCATAGAAGAAGATCAAATGGGTTCCGATACCACGGATACAACCCGTGATGAAATAAAGATCCGGCTTCAGGATCAGAATGCCCCCGATACAACAGGGGAAAGCCAAAAGGCTCGTGAAACAAATCAGGAATCGACCATAAAAAACAATGAATGATGAGGATCCCGTCTTATATCATATTGGTGTTGTTAATATGTATTGTTCCCTTCTACAAAATCGCTGCTCAGGAACAAATTGACAAGCGGGTTCAGGTGGTTAGGGCATACCGGCCTGAAGTCAAGGAGGCTTATAAGATTAATGAATTGCCTGAAATTACTGATACTACCCAGGCAGACGTGGAATTCGATTACTATATGCTGCCAAAAAGGGTGGAAACAGAATTTGAAGTCGAGCCTATCCCTGCTGCAACAATGGTTTCAGAACCCATAACCGAATTATACGGCAACTATGTGAATCTTGGAATGGGAAGCAAACTGGCGCCCGTTGCGGAGTTTTCCATTGCCAGCAAACGCTCTAAGAACCGGTCTTTCGGAGCTTATCTCCGGCACCATTCTTCTCCCGGAAAGGTGAGTATGCCGAATGGTGAAAGGGTATTTGCCGGATATGCTTTAAATAAGGCAGAGCTCTTTGGCAAGCAATTCTTCGAGCATTCGGTTTTAGAGCTTGATCTTGGTGTCAACAGCAATACCAGATACTTTTATGGTTTTAATCCCCGCTTGTCCAGCGCGCCTACTAAAGATAGCATCAAAAAACAGAACTTTACCAACCTGGGGTTTAATATTGGATTCTCCAGTGCTTATGTGGATTCTTCCCACCTAAATTATGACTTACAGGTGACAGGCAATCGCCTCAATGACAATTTCAACACCACAGAAAACTGGTTAAGGTTTACCGGAAAATTCGACAAATTTTATAATTCCTATCATTTTGGTCTGGATGCGGGTTATACGCATGTCAATCATCAATATCAGGGAGATACCCTTAACAACAACCTTGTGAAGGTAACCCCGTGGATCGCCAAATACGGAGATGGATGGAGAATACAGGCAGGAGTGAATTTCTTCGCAGATATTGTTGACCGCAAAGGTAAGCCCCGGATCTATCCATCTCTGAGCATGGAATATGATATTGTAAGTCAGTACTTCATACCATACGGAGGAATTGACGGAAAACTGGCTCTGAATCCATATAAAAAGGTTACCGAAGAGAATCCCTTCATTGTGCCCGGGTTGCATGTAAGAAATACCAATTATAACATGATATTTTATACCGGGCTCAGGGGCCATTTGGGACCTTCTACCTTTTACAATACCAGACTGGAATACACCTTTTTTGACAACATGTACTTTTTTGTAAATGATATTGCTGCAACGGATACTGCAGCCAATCAGTTTGATATGGCTTACGGCAAAGGTGAACTGTTAAAACTTTTCGGTGAATTGTCCATAGAGCTCAGCGATGATCTAAACGTTCGACTGGAAGGAAATTATTATGATTATGTTCTCGATAACCAGTTAAAAGCCTGGCATAAGCCCAACTTTGATTTGACTTTCTCAGCAAGATATGATCTGCGGGACAAGATTATCCTGCAAGGAGACCTTTATATGAATGGCAGAAGATGGGTAAAGCCTCCAATGCAACACCAGGATCCCTTTAAAATGGATGGATATGCCGATATTAACCTAAGCCTGGAGTACAGATATTCAAAGGTATTGTCGGGTTATTTGAAAGTCCGGAATTTACTGGGAAACAACTATTCCTTATACAACAATTATCCGGTTTACGGCCTTCATGCTTTTCTTGGTATAACCTATGCTTTTTAGCCTGGATCATTCATAAATCCCGCTGATGAAGCGGGATAGTGAAGTTTATGAATGCGGGATGGTTTGCGGGAAGGATCCAGGCCCGCCTGCAAGCTTCGGCGGGCAGGCTCGCCTGCATTAGAGAAGCCAGGTTTTTCAATAGCGACAGAATTATTTGTGAATAATTAGTTCCTTCATTACCCCGTTGAAAATTGTTGGTAAAATGTTTAAAAATACCAGAATTTATCGGGTTTTTATGCAGATTATGTCAAATTTTTTTGTTAACTTTACATTATAAATAAAAAAGGATATATTTTTACCTTTCAGTACTTTACAAAAACATAATCAAAAGGGTTAATTAATGAGTATGCAAGAAAAAGATCAGGAAAGAAAAGATCAAGATTATCAGGATTATTCAGCAGGAAGCATTCAGGTTCTTGAAGGATTGGAAGCCGTTCGTAAACGACCGGCGATGTATATCGGAGATGTTTCGGAAAAAGGACTTCATCATCTTGTTTATGAGGTTATTGACAATTCCATTGACGAAGCCCTTGCAGGTTACGCCAAAAACATTGATATTACTATAAATGAAGACAATTCCATCTCGGTAACCGACGATGGGAGAGGTATCCCGGTGGATTATCATCAGAAAGAAGGTAAGTCTGCACTTGAGGTAGTTATGACGGTTTTACATGCCGGAGGGAAATTCAATAAAGATTCCTATAAAGTTTCCGGGGGTTTGCACGGAGTAGGGGTTTCCTGTGTGAATGCCCTCTCGGAATATCTTAAGGCAGAGATCCATCGTGACGGAAAAATTTACTATCAGGAATACAGAAAAGGGAAGGCCGTAAGTGAAATTCAGGAAATAGGCACTACTGAAAAGACCGGCAGTACCATCACTTTCATGCCCGATAAAGAGATTTTTGTCGTTAAAGGATTCAATTATGAAACCCTGGCTTCACGCTTGCGTGAGCTTGCTTTTCTGAATCGCGGGATAAGCCTTAGTATTTTGGATAAACGGGAGCTGGAAGAAAATGGAAATGGTGGAGATTACAGGCACGATAACTTTTATTCCGAAGAAGGTTTGAAGGAATTTATCGAGTTTCTGGATGCCACGCGTGAGAAGATCATACAGAAAACCGTTCACGTTGAAACCACCAAAAGTGGCATTCCCGTTGAAATAGCACTGCAATACAACAATGCCTACTCTGAAAATGTGCATTCTTATGTAAACAATATCAATACAATTGAAGGGGGTACACATCTCGCAGGATTCAAAAGGGGTCTCACCAGAACGCTGAAAAACTATGCTGAAAAGTCGGGTCTAACGTCTAAGTTAAATTTTACCATTAGCGGAGATGATTTTCGTGAAGGATTAACAGCCATTATATCTGTGAAGGTTCAGGATCCCCAGTTTGAAGGTCAGACCAAAACCAAACTGGGTAACTCGGAGATGGTTGGCGCCGTTGATCAGGCCACGAGTGAGCTCCTAAGCAATTATCTGGAAGAAAATCCCAAGGATGCCAAAAATATTGTTAATAAAGTGATTACAGCAGCTCAGGCCCGCCATGCTGCGCGGAAAGCAAGGGAAATGGTGCAGCGTAAGAACGCCATGAACGGATCTGGCTTGCCCGGAAAGCTTGCCGACTGTTCAAGCAAAGATGCTGACAGTACCGAGATATTCCTGGTTGAGGGAGATTCAGCCGGAGGAACTGCCAAGCAGGGGCGCGACAGAAGATTTCAGGCCATTTTACCATTGAAAGGTAAAATTTTGAATGTGGAGAAAGCCATGAGAAGCAAGATCTTTGAAAATGATGAGATTAAAAATATCTTCACTGCCCTTGGGGTAACCATTGGCACGGAGGAAGACAGCAAAGAGTTAAATCTTTCCAAACTTCGTTACAACAAGATCATCATCATGTGCGACGCGGATGTAGACGGGAGCCATATTGAGACCTTGATCATGACCTTCTTCTTCCGTTACATGACTGAACTGGTGCAAAAGGGATATCTGTATATAGCAACGCCACCGCTTTATCAGATAAGAAAAGGAAAGCATGTGCGATATTGCTGGAATGAAGAGGAGCGCGCCCAGGTTGTAGAAGAATTGGGTAAAGGAAAGGAAAGCAATGTGACCATTCAACGTTATAAAGGGCTTGGCGAAATGACATCAGAGCAATTGTGGGAAACCACAATGAACCCCGAGAACAGGAAATTGCGTCAGGTAACAATCGAAAGTGCTGCAGAAACAGACAGAATCTTTTCCATGCTGATGGGCGACGACGTGATGCCGCGGAGGGAGTTTATCCAGAGCCACGCCAAGTATGCAAACATAGATGCTTGAGGGTTTGGTTTTTTTATAGAGAAGGTACGGGAAGAAATTAAAAATTTCCGGTTTCCATGGTGTGTACAAACAGCCTGTTGTATATTACTTATAGCGGGCTGTTTTTTTGGGTGGAAAGTATCTGATTTTCAGCGGAATTGTAGGTTCTTTGACCGAATTCAGCAATATTTTATAGTTGAAAGGCATACTTACCGGCTTTTTTTATATATTTATTATCTGAATTGAAATGGCATACCCATGAAAAAGTATGCAATAAATTATTACATTGTTTAACTTAATCCAAAACAGATCAATATTATGAGACATTTAAACCATTTTATCCGAACAGCTTTAATTTTAACTTTAGGCTCATTTGTCTTTGCATCCTGTCAGCAACAAGCTCAATACTCGGCTGAAGTCAAGGAAAAGGCCGGCGAAGAAATAGCAGTACTTCGTGATAATGAAAACAATATTCGTGTGAACATTGCTGTAAGTATAGGAAACAATATGTACAAACTAATGGTAAATGATACCAATCAATTGCATTTTCCCACTACACTCGAAGAGTATAGTACTACAAATACCAAACATGCCAATCCGTTCATGTATCCCTGGAGTAACAGGTTGGAAGGATATTATTACTATTTCAATGATCAGAAAATTTCCGTTGATACCACCGACCCATCGTTATATTTTCAACGGGATGGTAACAACCTCCCGCTCCATGGTTATATGACAAAAGTTGATGCATGGGAAACGGTCAGTTATCAGGCTTCCGATGAAAATGGAGCCATCCATACTGCAAAAATTGATTTTTCCGAGCATCCCAGGCTTATGAAAAATTATCCCTTCCCACATGTAGTCACCATGAAACATATTTTAAAGGATGGAACGGTATCTATTCAGGTTGCCGTTGAGAATACAGGAGAAAAGGCAATGCCTGTGGCTTACGGATTCCACACCTACTATAAAATACCCCCGATGGATTCATATGATAATTATTTAACCATTGCTGCAGAAAAAATTATGGAACTTGATGATCAGTCATTGCCAACAGGTGAATTGACGGATATTTCAAACCTGTTGTCTGATCCCCGGCATTACAGAATTGGAACCAAAACGATAGATCATGTTTTTACTCAACTGAAAACCGATAAGAATGGTTATAGTGTGTTTTCATTGGAAAAACCCAATCATACCCTTAATATTCATATGGGCGAGAGTTATCAATATGCTACTGTATATTCTCCCATTGAGGAAGGGACTTCCTTTGTCTGTGTTGAGCCCATGATGGCTCCGACAAATGGTTTTAACCTTTATCATAAGGGGAAATGGGATCATCTACCTGTTGTGCAGCCCGGAGAAACCCAAAAATCAACATTTAAGATTGCTGTACAATAAAGCTGGTTTGGCAATTCGTGAGGTATCCTGGCTTTTATCATCCTGAACTTTACGGGATCTTTGCCCAGGAGGAGAAAGATATCTTATTAATATATAATTAGATGAATATTGACAGAAGAGAATTTATCATCCAGTGTGGAGCCGCCGTCACTTCGATTGCCGCAATCCCTTTAACCTCTTTGGCAAGCAGAGCATCAGCCGGTAGCAATAGTCCGGATTCTGTAATCAAAAAACTATCAGTCCTGAATGATGCGGCCATTGAAGATCTTTTAGTGCGCCAGGTTAATAAACCTGGTGACCGATGGGACGGGGGCGTCTACAATGATTATGATTTACCCAATGCCCATGCAACCAATAATTTTATCTGTAAGCTAGGAATAGCCTATGCCTCTGAATTTTCCAAATATCATCTTTCTTCAGGGCTTGTAAAACCTTTGGAAAGGGCTATCCACTGTCTTCTAAATGTTCAATATGAGGACGGCACCATTGATTTGCACAGTACAAATTTTCATTCTACTCCTGACACAGCATTTATAGTTAATGACCTGGTTCCGGTATATTTATGTTTGAAGCGGCTGGAGCGTCCAGAACTGGAGTCTTTTCTTGCCAGAGTGAAAAGGTTTCTGTTAAATACAGGCAAATGTTTTATGGATGGAGGGATACATACGGCCAATCACCGGTGGGTTGTAACTTCTGCCCTTGCAAGAGTCCATTCAATCTTTCCTTCCGGAGAATATGCGAAAAGAATCGATGAATGGCTGAGCGAGGGCATTGATTTGGATCCGGATGGACAGTATCCTGAGAAAAGCGTAAGCATTTATTCTCCGGTTTGCGATACCATGCTAATAACCATCAGCAGGTTGGCCAATCGCCCTGAATTGCTGGATGTGGTGAGAAAGAATCTTGAGATGACCTTGTATTATATTCAACCGGGAGGTGAGGTGGTTACGGACGTCTCAGGCAGGCAGGATAAGTCACGCATAGGATATGTAAACCGATATTATTATGCCTACCGGTACCTGGCCACTAAGGATCAAAACCCTGTTTTTGCCTCGGTTTGCCGATTGGTTGAAAATAACATGCCGGAGCGGATTACGAATTTCTTACCTTATCTGATGGAAGATCCGGTTTTTGACCAGGAGATGCCCTCACCTTCTGCCTTACCTGATAACTATTTCAAAAGATTTTCCTATTCAGGGATTTTCAGGATCAGACGCGACAATACCGATATTTCAGTTGTTGAAAATGAACCCATTTTCCTTACCTACAGAAAGGGTGAGGCTGTAATGCAGGCCATGACGCTGGCAGCAGCATTTTATGCCAGTGCCCAGTTTGTATCCCAGGAATGTAATTTTTACGGTGGAGAAATCATTCTGAAAAAATACATTAAAAAGGGATATTATCAACCCTATCCCATAGAGAAGAGGGATGGAGATGTGGACTGGAATGAGATGGACCGGGAAAAGAGAGAAATTACAGAGGAGCAAACATTGGAGATGGTTGTAAAAATTAAAGAAACGAAGGGAAAAGTGAGCGTTGAAGCATCAATAACCGGAACACCTCATGTACCGGTTTCCTGGGAGTTGAGTTTCAGAAAAGGAGGAGAGCTTTCAGGGGTCACTAAGGACGAGCATGTAACCGATGCATATATTCTGGAAAAAGGAACAGGTCAATACAGGGTAGGAAATGATGTAATCAGATTCGGGGAAGGTCATGTAACGCATAAATGGTCGCAGATGCGGGGCATGTTGCCCAAACAGGAAGGGTATAGTGTTTATCTGACCGGCTATACACCGTTCAGGCATCAAATCATTATTTCCTGAAGATCCTTTATTATTCAATCCCGCCGGCCGGCAGGCATTCAATCATTTAATAAGGGGGTTCCCATGAGCATCACATTAAAAATCACCGGCATCGGAGTGCTTTTTCTTCTGGTCATCATTTCTGGTATATGGCTGACCAAAGCCGGGAAACCTTACAATCCGATACTTTTCAATGTTCATAAACTAATTTCGCTTGCAGGAGTTATTATTGCAGGCATTTTTGTTTATAACCTGCTCAGGGGTATGGAAATTAGCCCGCTAATGTGGACATTGGTTATTGGAACTGGCGTGTTTTTTATTGGTCTTATAGTTTCCGGAGGTTTACTCAATCTCGATAAGCCTTTTTATAATCTATTGAGGACCATTCACCGGATATTACCGGCAGTTTCTATCATTATGACTGCTGTGATATTTTATTTCTTGCTCAGGAAGTAAAAATTTTAATAAATCTTGCATAATTAACTGGATTTGCTTTACTTTTTTTAATACATTTATCGAGTCCTTTGAAATATTATTTGGCGAAGAAACTTGTCAGAATTTTTTTCTTTTTATTGCGCCATTTAGTTGCTAACATAAATTATATCCTACTTTTAAATATCATAATTATGTTTTACAATTGCCACATTCACACATTCAAGGATTCTGACGTACCCAGGAAATTTCTTCCGCTAGGCCTGGTCAGAATACTTGCGACGAAAAGGTGGTTCAGGATCTTTTCCCAAATACTGAACAATTTGAACCCCTTTTCAGATAAGGACATCTTCGACCGTTATGTAAAATTTGTTGAACTTGGAAAGCTCGGTTCGCAGGAGAAAATCTTTGAGGAATGTATGAAGTATTATCCCAGGGATACAAAGTTTGCGATATTGCCTATGGATATGGCCTTTATGGGTGCGGGTAAGGTGCCCAGGCATTATGAAGAACAAATAAAAGAACTGGCAGATCTAAAAACGATGTATTCTCAGATTATCCCTTTCATTCATATTGATCCCAGAAGACCCTGATATATGGATCTTTTAAATAGAAGCATGGAAGAATGGGGATTCGAAGGGGTGAAAATTTATCCTCCACTAGGGTATTTTCCCTATGATGAAGATCTTTACCCCGTTTATGAATATTGCGTTAAACAGAACATTCCGGTATTATCTCATTGCAGTCCTTATAACCCGGTACATTTTAAAGGGAGTAAAAAGAAATTGAGCAAGCTGTTGTCGAAATCGAAAAATTTCATTGAATTTGAAGGTAAGAGCAAAAAGGAATTGTGCTCCAATTTCACCTACCCACGAAACTGGGAATATGTCCTGAATGATTTTAAAGACCTTAGGGTTTGTCTGGCCCATTTTGGCTCGGCCTATGCCTGGGAGCGGTATATTGACAACCCGGAAGATCCCGATAACTGGTTTGTTTTGATCAAGGACATGATGGAAAGGTACGAAAATTTATATGCCGACATTTCCTTTACATTGCATGAAGAAGAGTACTTTTCATTGTTAAAGGTACTGCTGGCCGATCCGGTACTAAGAAAGAAGATTCTCTTTGGTTCTGATTACTATATGGTAGAAACCAAAGCCACTGAACGCCGCTTTGGTCTTGACCTAAGGGGTTACATCGGCGAAGAGAACTTTAAAACCATAGCAGTGGATAACCCCAAATTGTATTTTAAAAGCAAGGAAAAAGTTACAAGTAAGGAGAATGTTCAATAGATTTTATGCTAACGGGCAGGTATGTTGTGGAATTATGCATGATTATTCGCATACAAGGCTTGATTCAATAAAAGGCCAGAGATAGCAAAATAGAGTATGTCCAAAAAGTAATGGTTGGACAATAATAACCAAGAAGCATCCTTTGTGTGCCTTTGAGGGTCCTTTTTCATCCTTAGTGGTTCAGTGATTAAAATTTTACCACGAAGTTAAGCCAAAGGAATTTACAAAGAAGCTGAGGCTTTTGGGAAACCCTTTTATACCGCAGCCTGCTCTTTCTTTTCTTCGGTCAGTCTTTTTAACTGCTTGCCCCACTCTTCAGCCCTTCCCAATTCTACTTCTTTCAGGTGACCTTTCATTCCTTTGACGATAAACCCTTCCGGATTGGCGATCAATTCACCGCCCTTCCTCTTCAGCCTTCTGGCTAAAGGTTCGGCAGCATAACCAAACAAATTGACCATATAACGCAGGAAACCAGATTTGATATCACCGGTGGATATGCGTGTATCAAAGGCTGCTACATGAATACCTTTAAGGCTGCCGGAAGGCATCTTTGCGATAAAACTTTTAGCTGCAGGCATGGCTTGAAATTTTTGCGTAGGCGAGCCTAAAATAAGCAGATCCACGTCATTCAGCTGATCTGGGGTTACTTGATCAATATGCTGAACATTGCTCCTACCTTCTGATGTAAAAGCTTTTCCTATTGCCCGGGCAACTTTTTCGGTATTCCCGAATACGGATTCATAAACTACAATGGTTTTCATGTTGGTCTTCATTTATTATTTCTCCTAAGATTTTTAACTGGTAATCACGTTACAATATATGGTATTTTTTACGTTTTGTCAATATCTTGATTAATTTTACAGTAAATTAAAGAATTAAAGAAATCGTAAGCTTAACCAGAAACTTCAATAACTAAATTTAGGATAAACTGTTTTGATATTCGCCAGTTGACGGATTGAACATTAAATTTTGTTTAGAGTTTAGGATTTACCAGTCTGATGTGTAATATTCTCTTCATTTTTGCTACCTATGTATAAAATTCCGGAATTGTTTTGAATGATGAAGAACAAAAAGAGGAATTCCTTAAACTGATCTCGGAACATCAGGATCTGATAAGGAAGGTGGCTGCCATTTATTATAGGAATAAAGCAGATCAGGAGGATGCCTTTCAGGAGATCCTGGTGAGCCTGTGGAAAGCTTATCCCACATTTCGGGGGGATTCCAAGTTCTCTACATGGATGTACCGGGTTGCTCTGAATACCGTTATATCAGGATTCAGAAAGGCTTCCAATAAAGTCCATAAGAATCAGTCGGACATTCATATTACCGATGAACTGCTCGGGCCATCAAAAGAAGACCTTTCGGAAGAGATCGACTGCTTGTATCAGGCGATAGAACACCTTTCAGACATTGAGAAGGCCATTATTATGCTGTACATGGAGGAAAAAACCTATGATGATATTGCGGAGATCATGGGAATGACCCGTACCAACGTGGGAGTGAAGATCAACCGGATTAAGAAAAAACTGAAAAAAATCTATAAAAGGGTAGCCAATGAATATTGAAAAATTGAAGGGGACCTGGAGGAAATACACATCAGAACTTAAAGAAAAAGAATCAAAAGGAACTGCTGAGCTCAGAAATATTCTGAAACAGAAGAGCCAGCAAGCACTGAAAAAACTTCGGAAAAATTTTCTGATTGAGGCTGGAGTGAATATAGCTGCGATCCCTGTTTTATTTATTATTGTTGTCAATTACCTGGAGATGATTGAACCGCTTAAGTATTATCTGTCTGCATTTTTGATTCTACTGCTAACCATGTTTCTTGTCTTTTTATATCGATCATACCTCCGCATTTACCGACATGAACATTTGAGATTGCCACTGGAAAAGAAACTGGAAGAGCAGATCGCCTCGCTCAGGAATTTTATGCTTATATACGAGCGGATTACCTATATCATGTATTTTGTGGCCCTCCTTTTTGGGTTATTGATAACCGCCCTTGATGATCCTACAGATTTTCCCTATAAATCTGCTTTTGCCATAGGCGTGGGATTGATTGTGTTCTTTGCCGCAATACGGCCCCTGACGAAATATTATTTGAAACGGTTATATGGTAAACACCTTTCTTCCCTCAGGCAATACCTTGAAGAGTTAAAGGAGGTTTCATAGATTATGGCCTGCTTGTTGTGGTATAGGCCTCACTTATCTTGTTTGCGGTGCTGAGCGTTGCCTTTTCTGTAAGGTATTTCGGCAGGGGAACGAATATTTTGCGGACTTGATTGAAAGCCTTTTATTAGTGTTATATTTGCAGGTAATTTGAAATTGTGATACAAATTCCAGAAATCAATTGTTGTATTGGAAGGATGGAAAGAAAAATTACGGAGATGAGTGAAATAAGCGGCTTATTGGATAAACAGGAAAATTTTTCCAAAGAAGATATTGTACGTTTGCTTCAGGCTGAGGGGGAGGCTAAATCTGCCCTTTTCGAAAAGAGCGCTCAGGTGAAATCCCAATATGTGGGGAGAAAAGTCTATTTTAGGGGACTGGTTGAATTTTCCAATATATGCACCAAAAACTGTTATTATTGCGGCATCCGCAGGGCCAACCAAAAGACGGAACGCTACGATCTGATCGATGATGAAATTCTGGATGCCGTGCGTTTTGCCTATGAAAACCGTTATGGTTCTGTGGTACTGCAATCCGGTGAAGTTTCCTCCCCCGCTTTTACCAGGCGGATCACCGGGTTGCTGCAGAGAATACAGGAGATATCCGGAGGCACGATGGGTGTGACCCTTTCGCTCGGGGAACAGCCGGAAGAGGTGTATCAGGAATGGCTGGAACACGGAGCGCACCGTTATCTTCTGCGGATTGAAGTTTCGAACCGGGATTTATACGAAAAACTCCATCCCAATGATATCAAACATGACTATGATCGCAGGCTGGAAAGCCTCCGCACACTTCAGCGACTGGGCTATCAAACCGGAACCGGTGTGATGATCGGCCTGCCTTTTCAGACCTATGAGAACCTGGCAGACGATTTGATCTTCATGCGCGATTTTGATATCGATATGGTAGGCATGGGCCCTTATATCGAACATCAGGATACCCCGCTTTACAAATACCGAAATCATCTTTTCTCCGGAAAATACCGGTTTGAACTTACACTGAAGATGATCGCCATCCTGCGCATCATGATGAAAGACATCAATATGGCTTCCACCACGGCCCTGCAGGCCATTGACCCGGTAGGCAGGGAGAAAGCCTTGCAAATAGGAGCCAACGTGATCATGCCCAATGTCACGCCCGGCATGTATCGCAACAATTATAAACTCTATGAGAACAAACCATGCACCGATGAGGAAGCCGCCGACTGCACCAACTGCCTGGATGTCCGCATTAGCATGGTGGGTGATGAAATCGCCTTCGGAGAAAGGGGCGATCCCAGGCATTACTACAGGAGGGTGGGGGATAGCGATGAGTTATGAGTTTAAGAAGAGAAAAGGAGAAGACGGGAGCAGAAGGAGATGGGAGATTGGTTATGCAGCCCAAAACATTGAGAGAAATGGAAAAAATAGGTGATAACCATTCCGGGACAATGTCTCGAAACATTTTACATATATGAAATCCTTCCGGGACAGTGTCCTGAAGGATAACCTTACTATTTAATACTTTTTCGCCATTATCATTTGCCTGCTTGGCCTACATGCCGGAATAAAGATATGTTTACTGAATCCTTGTTTATCCTTTAAAGGCCTATTGCTCATGTGTATCTGATAATCGGTCAGATGGGAAGACGCAAACGAATGACCATCGCATTCCCCTACAAATTCCACAGCATAGATACCCGCCTTCAGCCAGTGGAATTCCGGGCGGAATGAAGCGTAAGCTAAAGCATCTCTGCGAATACAATCACTGACTTAATGACAACAAATGACCATAAATGATTCTATATGTAGGCTTCTTATCTTAAATATATCTGCATGTTTTGCCAACTGCCCTTTGTTAACTGCCAACTTATCGATGAATGACCACAGAATGACTGGTGAATATCTCTGCCAACTGTAGCTTTCAGGATTGCCAACTGCTTACTGCCCACTGCCAACTCTCTATAACTATCAAATATCTCCCTCGTTCTTGTATTTTTCAGCCTCTTGGTTGGCCCTTCGCAGCGGCTCAGAAATGCGATAGTTGGTTGTACATTGAAGTACGATCTCGCTGGCCTCTTCAATGCCGATCTTATGACCCGGAGAAACAAAAACCGGATTGGTGTCTTCACGGGTTCGCAGAACATTGCCTATTATATGTCCGCCTGCATCCAGGAGATTACTTTTGGATCCCTTCCAGCTGCCGGGTTCTTTGTACTCTCCGGTTAACCATTTTTTTGCTACACCTATGGAAGGCTTGTCAAGGAGAAACCCAAGGTGAGATGCAATTCCCACCCCTCTGGGATGAGCGATGCCCTGTCCGTCGAAAAGGAAAAGATCGATCTCTTCTTCCACTTTTTCCAGGGTATCCATGATCAATGGTCCTTCGCGGAAGCTCAAAAGTCCGGGAATATAGGGATATCCGATCAGGTCGATCTCCTGATAGGTTTTGATGTATTCCAGCCCGGGATAAGTGAATAGCGATATGGCTGAAAAACCGGTCAATGGTTTTGCGCTGTAAGCCACATCTACCCCTGCCACAATCTTTATCTTTTCAGGCATCCCTGAAATTTTAAGCTGGGGCGCAATTTCAACCTGCTGTTGAATGGCTGTTTTTGGAGTAATATTTTTTATGGGATATTTCATTTTTTTATCCTTTCTAAAATGTCAACACCACTAAAATCATTATGTTCACCCAAATAAAACCAATATGGTTTGCTTTGCCAGTTATCCAGTCAGTTCAATCCCTTTTTAAAATTAAACGTATTAGAAGGTTGAATCTGTTTAGAATGATGAAGATTTTGAAGGATGGTATGGAACCTGTTTTCGGAAGGTTTCTCGTAAGTGAGATCAATGAGATAACGTCCGAATCCGGCAGAATCCAGCTTGCTTTTATATTGAGTAAGCGATACAGGTTCTCTGGGAACAACAATTGTCATTCCGTTTTTTCTGATTCTTCTGAATGTATAATCTTTGTCATCCCTGAAAGAATGGGCTTTGTCCTTTATGTTGACAGGCATTCTTGAATAAAACAGTTCGGGATAGAAAAATACCGGTATCAGGCCTTTCTTGTTTTGATGTTCCAGAAGATTTTCCATTTCATCCTCCGGGGGATAGGTGAAGAGTTTGACTTTTTCCTGCATGAGATGACGGATGGCGGCATTGTTGAATATATAAATGTTTTCATTGGCAGCTATTACTGAATCGTCGGGGATGATCAGCTTCTGTGACATGTGGCTGATCATGAAATTCCGGTAACCCTGGTTTCGGAATTCTTTAAATAATGAGCGGTAAAAGGATATTTTCCCTTCAGGTATGAATTTGGGCAGCTCGAAAAAAATTTTATGCGCGTTTTTCTTTACCAAAAATGCTGTGGTATCCAGCTTCTTCCATTCATTTTCCGGAAGGTTGATGATGATGTTGTCTGCCTCTTTGAACGGGATTTTCTTTAGCCACTGAATGCTGGAGAGGCGAACAAAAATCTGGGTTTTATTCAATTTACCGGGTTTGGTAAGCGACTGAATGATTTGTTTTTTCCGGCTTTCAGGTAGTTTCGTTTTTACCTGTTTGCCATTTACCGTTAAGCTTCCGGGGAACTTCTTTTGCCTGAGATTGGCCAGGTAAGCCAGATCACCTTTTTGAATTTCTTTTGAGGGGCGATGGACGATAACCCTTCCGTCCCGATCCTTTTCAAAGGATTTTATTTTCAATGCCTTTCTGCTTTCTCCTTTCGGTGACCGGATCCACAGCCTGTTTCCCTGCCGTATGTTTTCACTGGTTTGTAGAACAAACCCCTTTTGGGTAACCTCCTGTATTCTTCCCAGAAAGATACCGGTTGAAGGATTTTCTGTAATGGCTTCGCTTACATCTCCTTCTAAAAAGTAGGAAGTCTTTTCCCGGCCCATATCGTATTTCAGAAGCTGAACGGCGTCTTCAATCCTTTCAGGATGATCGATGGCCAGCCGGTAAGCACGGGCAACCTGCCAGACGTATTCCGCTGATTTCAGTCTTCCCTCCACCTTCAGTGAAGAGATACCTAATTTCATGATTTCCGGCATATGTTCAACCTGTTGGTTGTCCTTCAAACTGAAAAGGTATTTTTTCTCGTTGGCGTCGTGATACATCCGCCGGCAGGGTTGCATGCACCTACCACGATTGGCACTCATTCCACCCAGGTAACTGCTGAAAAGGCACATTCCTGAGAAAGAATAACACAAAGCTCCGTGGATAAACATCTCCATCTGTATATTGCTTTTTTCCCTGATGGAAGCCAGCTCTTTCCCGGTCAGCTCACGGGCAAAGATCACGCGTTCGAAGCCAAGCTTTTCAGAGTAAATTCCGCCCAGGGAATTGTGGTTGCCCATCTGTGTACTGGCATGGAGCTTCAGATTGCTGAAATGGTTTTTTATCAGGTAAAAAATGCCCCAATCCTGTATGATGGCAGCGGATATGCTGGTCTGGGATACCGCGTAGAGCGTATCCAGCAGTTCAGGAAGCTCTTTGTTTTTGATCAAGGTATTAAGAGTAAGATAAACCTTC
>CAYNPZ010000010.1:0-45779 GCA_964399175.1 uncultured Bacteroidales bacterium
CCTGCCTATTCAACCGCATTATGAACATTTATTATGCATTTTAAAAAAAATTGATCAAATGGTATATCATTTGATGCAGTTTTTTGTTATATAAATAGTTTTTCTCTTTCTTGTTTCAATAAACATTAAAAAAACGATGAGACCTTTATTGTTCATTTCCAGTTTGATGCTTTTTCTGAGCATGTTCTTCATTCCCTTTTCTTCCTATGGCCAATACTTTGGACAAAACAAGGCAAATTATGAGAAATTTGAATTTGAAATTTATGAAACAGATCATTTTCAGATATATAATTATATGGGGCATAATGATGCCATAAAGAGACTGGGCCGACAAAGCGAACAATGGTATGATCGGCATTATGCCATTTTTAGAGATGCCATTCTTAACAATCCGTTTATCATGTACAACAATCACCCGGATTTTCAGCAAACAACTGTAATCGGCGGTGATATAGGCGTAGGAACCGGGGGTGTCACGGAAGCCCTCAGGAAAAGAGTAATTATGCCATTTATGATCTCCAACAGAGAGACCGATCATGTGCTGGGTCATGAGATGGTTCACGTATTCCAGTATAATGTAGTTAAAACAAACGACACACTGGGTCTGCAATCGCTCAGTAACATTCCTTTATGGATGATTGAGGGGATGGCTGAATACTTATCTATCGGTCCGGCGGACAATAAGACTGCCATGTGGATGCGGGATGCCGTTATACATGATGATATCCCTACCATCAAAGATATGACGAGAAAGCCCTATGATTATTTTCCTTATCGCTATGGGCATGCTTTTTGGTCTTTTGTTACTGGTGTCTGGGGAGATGCCATGATCGAACCGGTATTGGTTTCTACAGCTAAATTTGGGCTGGAGCGGGCTGTGAATAATCTGTTCGGGATGAATACCGACAGCTTGTCCTCTATGTGGCAGAAATCAGTCAGAGAAACTTACGCACCTTATATCGGGGGAGATACGATAAAGCCGGTGGGAAGAAACATGTTTACCCCTGAAAATTCGGGTGAACTGAATTTATCTCCTGTTCTGAGTCCCGATGGCAGGTACATGACGTATATTTCCAATAAAAATGTAATTAATGTGGATATTTTGATGGCCCGTACGGAAGACAAAAAGGTTATCAAAAAACTGAGCAGTACATTGAGACAGGGAGATATTGACAATTACAATTATATTGAATCGACAGGATCTTTTTCTCCCGAAGGGGACCAATATGTCATGACAACCATCGGCAGGGGCAGAAACAGGCTACTCATTGCCAACGTGGAAAGCAATAGAGCAAAAGTTGTGGAGCAGATCGATTTAAAAGGAATTCAGGCTTTTGATAATCCTGAATGGTCACCTGACGGAGAGAAAATTCTTCTGAGTGGCCTGGCGGAGGGGCAGAGTGATCTATATAGCTATCATTTGACGTCCGGTAGAATTGATCAGCTTACCAATGATGCATATTCCGATCTTCAGGCCGCGTGGTCTCCCGATGGAAAGAAGATAGCTTTTATCTCAGAAAGAGGGCCGGATACGGATTTGAACGTGCCTTTCTATGGCAAATACCGGCTATGTATGATGGAGGTTGAAACAGGAGAGGTTGAGGTTTTGCCTGTTTTTCCCGAAAGCGATAATTTGAGTCCGCAATTCTCTCCTGACGGAGGGTCGGTCTATTTTCTTTCTCATGCTGATGGGTATAGAAACCTTTACGAGTATGAGCTGCATACGGGACGTGTTTTCAGGTTAACAAAGTTTGTTACGGGCATAAGTGGAATTACGGATCTTGCTCCTGCATATAGTGTTGCCGCCAAGAGCGGTGAAATAGCATATACGCTTTATGGGGATGATCGTTATTCCATTCATATGGCAAAACCGGAAGAATTTGAACGGATTCAGGTTGACAGGAATCTTGCAGATGAAGGAGCCTCTGCATTACCTCCCGGAAAAAGAAGAATATTGAGTATTGTAGGGCCCAATCTGGAGCGTAATCCATACATAGCGGATACTTCATTTACAGAGACTCCCTACAATCCCAAATTTCAACTTGATTATTTAGGAAGTACGGGTGTGGGATCAAGCCAGTTCGGTACCTACGCTTCAGGCGGGGTGACCGCTTACTGGAGTGATGTATTGAAGCGTCATCAGTTGATAACCAATCTCCAGGTACAGGGTGAAATATATGATTTCGGTGGATATGTATCTTACCTGAACCAGGAAAGCCAGTTGTTTTGGGGTGGGGCCCTGAGTCACATACCTTATACCTATTCTTCCTATGGTTTCAATCCCTACGACAGTCTTCAGACCGGTCAGGGCAGCATCCCTGTAAGCAACTTAATAATCCGGCAATTCAGGATCTTTCATGATCAGTTCGCTTTATTCGGGCAATATCCATTATCAAAGAAACTCCGTTTTGAATCGGGCGCCACCATTTCACGCTATAGTTATATGGTTCAGCAATATAATAATTATTATTATGGAAGTCTACTGATAGACAGAGATAAGGAAAGGATCAAGGAAATGGAGCCGGACCCGTTTTACGTGGGCAATACCTATCTGGCTTATGTTGGAGATAATTCCACCTTTGGTATTACCGGACCTTTGGATGGTTACAGACATCGTTTTGAGGTCGGCAAGATGTTTGCTTCCTACAATCTTTACAGCACCATTTTAGATTACAGAAAATATTATTACCAGAATCCATTCAGTTTTGGTTTCCGGGCATTGCATTATGCCCGATACGGACGTGACCGCAATGAGTTGTATCCCATATATATTGGGGATAATTACTATGTGCGGGGTTATGCCTATAATTCCTATGATCAGTATGGGGGGTATGGATTCAATTATAGGGATATGAATACCAGGATTGGATCCAAGATGGGGGTTTTCAATGCTGAAGCGCGTTTGCCCTTTACCGGGCCGGAAAGGCTGACTTTTATTCAGTCAAAATATTTGTTTACCACACTGGTAGGATTTTTTGACGGAGGAATTGCGGCGGATGAATACAGGGACATGGATTTTTCGTGGCAACCTTCTGAGGAGAAAAATACCCCAATATTCAGTACGGGATTGGCTTTAAGGTTGAACCTGTTCGGTTACGCCGTGCTTGAAGGTTATATGGCTTATCCTTTCCAGCGCACCGATAAGGATTTTGTATTTGGTTTGTATATTAGCGGCGGTGGATGGTAATAAACAGAATACATAATTATCTGTTCAATTTATATTTGATCTGTTTTGCTTTGTTTTGTTGATTCGTTTGATCAGCTTCTGGTAATTAGCATGCCGGAATCGGACAGGTCAAAATCCACAAAACGGGCCCGGGAGTTAGGGGGATTCTGCCTCAGGAGCTCCTTAACTTTTTGGGCGGCATCCTCATCTTTGGCGATCATGAACATGAATCCTCCGCCTCCTGCGCCTGCCAGTTTTTTGCCTGAAAGATAGGGATCGATTTTATTCAGTATTTTCTGCACTTCAGGGGGATTGGTGCCTTCATCCAGCCGTTGGTTGAGCCGCCAGCTTTCTTCAAGAACCCTTCCCAGATCTTCATAGTTACCCCGCTGAATGGATTCAAAGGTTTCAAGTACGTGATACTCCATGTCCTTTAATACACTCAAAACCCCGGATTCATTAAGGAACATCCCCCGCACGATTTCTGCCAGGATGTTCTTAGCTACTCTTGTGATACCGGTATAGTATACCATCATCCGGGATTTTAGGCCGGTTTGGTGGAATAAATGATCCGGAAGCCATTTCAATACCGGCGTCTGATCGAATCCCGGATCAGTTTCAATTAGTTTAACGCCATGCAGCAGCCCCCCGAATTGATCCTGCCATCCGCCTCCTGTGGTTAATAGCTGTTCAAGCACAAGGGTTTTTCGGCCCAGTTCAATTTTATCCCATCCCAGATTGCAGGCATCGGCAATTGTTCCCAGGATGGTTGCCGCCAGGATGCTGCTGGTGCCTAAACCGGAGCCTTTGGGAACGGCTGCCAGCGTGTTTATTTCAAGCCCGCTGCCAAAATCTTTGAGCTGTTCGGTTAATGAGGAATATTTCTTCCGGCAGAATGTGGGGCTGAAGCCTGCAAGCACCAGGGCCGCCTTGGATATGGCAAAGGCCGAGCCTACATCGCGGAAATTGTTCAGTTCATCATAGGTGGTAGCCTCTTCTTCAATCCCCAGGTCAATCGAGCGAAAGACGATGGAATATTTGTTGCCTCTTTTGACGAAGCATTGCAGGGGAGCTTGTCCATTCATGTTCAGAGCAAAATTGATGACTTTGCCTCCGTTGATCAGGCAGTAGGGTGGGGTGTCCGTCCATCCGCCTGCTATATCAATTCTTACAGGACTTCGTCCCCATACGATCTGGTCTGAAAGCAGATCAAGCTCTGGCTGAACCAACCGGGTTATGCCGGAATCTACCATGAGATCTTTCAAAAGCTCAAAGGCTTTTTCTTCATGGGCTGAATCGTCTTTGCCCCTGTATTGCTGTATTTTTGCACGAAACATGTGATCGTGGATCTGACTCATCCCGTTTGTCTTGTCATTCAAATCGTCGGGAAGCGGAAGTTCGGCTTCCAGATAATGGTTTGCCAGATCTTTCAGATCAAGTTGATAAAATATGGAATTTTCATGGTTCCTTGCCAATGCCGGTATGATTTTCCGGCTGTAATGCATCCTTTGTTTATAGAGTCTTTGCAGGTCAGCATTGGAATTGATGTCTGAAGCAGAAAGCCTGGGAGCCTTTATGTATTGGTCATAGGCTTGAGAGGATTCTGCATGATCCCATATCATCCAGTGGATGAAATCTTCCGTCAACGCAGATTTATCAAGAACCGGGAAAAGCCGGGCCTCCTGGATATCCCCCTTAGGGGATACCAGCTCATCCATATCCAGGTTTCTTTTTTCAAACCATTTCTTTAACGTTCTGCCTTGCCATCGGGTAGTAGAATTTTTGATGCCTCCCTTGAAATTGTCAGAAAAGCCATAAGGGCGAAGACAATATTTATCCGGGCCCACAGGAATAATATCCAGACAGATTCCGGATGGCAGGTCCAGACTCCAGTCGTTTTCAGGAATACCCGTTATGATGTGATTCTTACGGAGTTTCCAGTTCCTGCCGATATATGCATTTTCTATCCAAATGTTCCGGTTTTCTTTATGGAAACTGATGTTTGTTACGGCATTCAAAGTAAAAATGCTGGGGTGGGGTTTGATACGACGATGCAATATCTCTCGCTGATCCAGTATACGGTTTTGTAACATAACACAAGAATCGATCAGCTCCCGGGATTTTCCAAAATGGTAAAATTCTCCCTCATTCAGGACCAAAACCGCCACATCCAGTCCATTGATATCTTTATCCTGTTCCGTAGGGTGAGAACCCATTTTTAACCCAAAATCACCGTAGAGATCCATAAAATCAGGTGTGCCATTTACAAAATTCTGGGTTTGTTTATTCCATCCGCTCTTTTTCATTAATGTTTGTACTGCCCGTTCATTCAAAAGCCATACTCCAACGTCAATCAGAAAGTCGTAATCTTTCATCAGTTCTTTGATTTTTTCATCATCGGGCTTTTGGAGCATGAATGCCAGCCTGTCGGTGTTTTTCCGTTCCATGAAAAATACGCCGTGATTTTTGGCCTGGCTGGGTTCCGTCCACAAACCAACACACACAATATCCACATCGGGGATTTCCGGGAGAATGGCTTCATTTAAGAGCAATACGTCACCACTGGCAATCATCGTGTTTAAACGTGGTGGTGATTTCTGAACGACTTTGGTGAGTAAGGAAAGCTGGAGGTCCATTAGTTTTTGGTGTAGCCGTTGTCCGCGGCTCCACCTGAAGACCGGAAGAGGAGTTAGTACTTTACCTACAGGGGCATAGGCGGGGAGCCTTCTGCTCTGTCCGCCTCCATGAATGATGATCTTATTATCCTTTTTGAGCCACTGGGAAAAATTTTTATTGCTTTCCGATGCCCAGCACCGGGATAAAATATGGGCCGTGCCTCCGCCTGAACCAACATGTTTTTCCTTTGGATCGCTATCTACATACCATTCTTTTTTGTTTTTGTTTTCCAGCTCATGAAAATGTTTCACTACATTGGGAGGCAGACTGAGAAGGTGTTTCATATTTTCTGAGATATTACTGATAGGATATTCAATTTATAATTGTTCTGTTTATATTTTCAATTTATAAATTCCAAATCGTTATTTCTGACAATTTGGACAATAATAAAATCCTCGTCCTGATACTTTATCTTTTTTAACATCACCACCGCATGCAGGGCATTTCTCTCCTTCTTTTCTTTTTGGGATAATGAATGAAGGAGGCATATTTTCCGCGTCGGCATTGTGTTCAATTGCTTTATGCAACACTTCCTTCATCGATTGAAATAGAGCCACATGCTGGTAGTCTTCCAGTTCAGAGATTTGCCTTTTGGGGTTTATTCCTGCCTGAAAAAGTATTTCATCGGAATAGATGTTGCCTATACCAGCAATGATACTTTGATTCATGAGAAAAGACTTGAGGGTGCCTTTCTTTTTCCTGATCAGATCCTGAAATTCTTCAAGGTGAATTGCCAAAGCATCAAGACCCACCTTTTTTTCTTGTTTGAAAGTTTCTACATCGTTGAATATAGAGATACGGCCAAGCTTTCTGGGATTGATAAAATTCAGAGCGTATCCGTTGGAAAAGATCAAGCTTGCCCTTGTGTGTTGGTGTTTTTGTCCTCGTTGATATTCCAGCCATCCGGTCATGCCGAAATGCATAACCAGTATGTTTTCTTTTATGGTTGGCAAAAGAAGGTATTTTCCCAACCTTTCTGCACGGATTAGTGTTTGGCCTTTAAGTCCCTGATTGAGCTTGCGCTCGTCGTTTTCTGCGATTTTGGGCTCATCGACGGTAACTTTATCTATTTCCTGGTTCAGCGCGTTTGTTTCCGCATATTGTCTGAATATTTCTACATCAGGTAGTTCCGGCATGGGTTAAAACTTTAGTAATACCACAAAACGATTACAAAATAAGAAATCTTAAAGGAGAATGCCAATTCTTTCATCAGTTTTTCGTCTGTATGAATCTTTCTTTTATTGGATTAAAGAAAGATCCTTTCCTCTCCCTCTTGTTGTTAAAAGGATAAGGATGATCAAGCCACAGGCAGCCCCTGTTTTTTTCTAATCTTCTTCCGGCAAACCCACAGGATCCGTATGAATGGTAGGAATCATATTAAGTTCATCCTGGATTTTCTGTTCAAGGCTCACCACATGCTCATGCGCCATTTTCAGCGTCATTTCTGAGGGAAGAGTAATATGAAAAGTAAGTTCTATATGGTCGCCATACCGGTGAAGATGGATGTGATGGATTTCCGGATCAAAGCCCACTGTTTCCCGGCTTAATTGTTTTAGGCGGTGCTTGAGGTTTTCGGAGGGCTTCTCACCCAATAACGGGTGTATGGCATCCTGCAATATTTTATAGGCTGCCCACGCAATCATCATTGTTACAATAATACCAAGTACCCCGTCAATCCACCAGAAATATCTGCCTGCAAATATTCCGATCAAAATCAGGACGGACGAAATGGCATCTGTCCGATGATGCCATCCATCTGCTTTTAGTGTATTTGAACCTGTTTTTTTGCCGGCCCATATGGCAAATTGGGCGAGACCCTCCTTAACGGCAATTGATGTGATCACAGCTATTAATGCTATGGTACCATAATTGACATCCTGATGGGTTTTTAACCGGTTGATGCTTTCTGTTAAAAAGTTGAAAGCGATGAATATCAGCAGCATTCCAATAACCAACGAGGCAATAAGTTCAGCCCGGCCATGACCGAAAGGATGATCCCGGTCAGCCGGTTTTTTGGACACTCTAATTCCTATCAGCACAATAACCGAACTAAAGGAATCCGAAAGGGTATGCCAGGCATCGGCAATAAGGGCAATGGAGCCGGTAACGGCCCCTGCCCAGTATTTCAGTACAAATAATCCGATGTTCCCGGCAATTGCCATCCAGCCTTCGATATTGCCCAGACGGGTTCGGCTGTGAGTATTTATATTCGTCAATATTGAGGTTATTTATAAGGATATTAGTCCATATGGCTAAGAAGAAAGCACCAAATACCAAGCACCAAATAACAAATAATATCCAATTTCCAAAATTCCAATGTTCTAAACGCTTTATATTAACTTTTATCACCTATATTCCAAAATTTGGAATTTTGATCATTGGTGATTGTAATTCCCGCCTGCCGTCGGGCAGGTATTTGTAATTTGATACTTGGTATTTGTGATTTATTCATTTCTCATGTTTAAACTGCAATATAAGCATGTTATATGCTAACTATTTTTTTCATCTGCCAGTTGATAAATGTTTTTGATGTCTTCGGTTGAGTATCCCGGAACACCCATATAATCTGACAAGAAATCAGCCTGTTTGGTCAGTTCATCATAGTCGGGTTCCTCAATGCCGGCTTCCTGGAACGTAACCGGAGTGCCGATTCTTCTGTACCAGTTCTCCAGCTCTTCAATGGTGGTATCTGCCAGATCAGAAGTCCTGTCCGGATCAATCCCCAGCACATTCCGGCCAAACATTTCTATACGATGCCGTACAGCTTCTTTCTTATATTTCAGCCATGCCGGAATCATAATGGACAAGCCTGCACCATGGGCAATATCATATATTCCGCTGAGGGGATGCTCCAGCATGTGACAGGGTACGTAAGCACCTTTAAAGCCTCTCTGGCCGATTCCGTTCCACGCCAGCGTGGCTCCCCACATGATGTTTGCCCTGGCATCGTAGTCATCGGGCTTTTCCATAACTCTGTCGGCACTTTTCATGATACCCCTTATGATCCCTTCAATATAACCGTCAACCACCGGTGCGAATTCTTCCATCGAGTTGAAGTAACCCTCTACAAGATGGGCGGTCATATCCGTGCATGCATGGGCAGTTGTGTCTTTTGGAATGGAGTAGGTTAAGCTGGGATCAAGGAAGGAAACTTTGGGATGCAGAGGATGGGACACATGGCCCATTTTTTCATTGGTATCTTCATTGGTAAGAACCATGGATCCATTCATCTCCGTACCCGTTGCCGGCATGGTGAGTACGCTGATGAGCGGCAGAGCATCAATTATCGTTTCTTTTTGCAGGAAAAAATTCCAGACATCAGCATCTGAAACCGCGCCTGCTGCAATGCTCTTGGCTTCATCAATAACACTGCCGCCTCCGGCTGCAACGATAACCTCCACATCTGAGCGTTTGCATTTGTCCACCCCTTCTCTCGCATGAGATAAAACCGGATTGGGCTTAACCCCGGAATGTTCAACAATCTCAATATTGGCATTTTTTAAAGCCTCTACTATCTGGTCATACACACCAAGCTTTTTGATACTTTGTTTCCCGTAAACCAATAATGCTTTTTTGCCGTATGTCTTCGTTTCCTCTCCTATTGAAGGTAAATTGCCTGTTCCAAATACGATTTTTGTCGGATTGTGAAATGTAAAATTTTCCATAGTTGATTGATTTTTATTTTGTTTTAATTGCGTTTGAATAAAAAAATTCAAAATCAGGAATCCCCTGAAACAGAGTAAGCATACAAAATTAATAAAAATCAGTTTTTAAACCTAAGTTTATGATTTTGACAATGTTACAATGAATTCGGGGTTGGGATAAAACGGATGTTGGTGATATTTGGCTGTAAAGTCCTATACTATTTATCTTTATTCATTTCCTTATTGATCATTTCCTGGATGTTTCCCTTTTTGTCCGATGATAATTTCCAGTCTATGGCGGTTGACTTCTTGAATTTATCAAATGATTTACTAAGGTATTGAATTTCTTTCTTATAGCGCCGACAAAATTTGCATCCCATCAGATGCATATGTAAATGATATTTTTCCCCGCAGCTTAATTTTTCTTCTTCAGCTTTGGATATTAAATAGGTGGCTTTATCACACGAGATCATCATGCGATCCATTAAATTTTCCATTATGTTTTTCTTTTTATCGCTCATGTTCTTCAAACCAGTTATATTCCAGACATTCTCTTAATTTCAATCTTGCCCTGTGCAATATCACCCATAGATTAGACTTTGATATGTTCAATTCCTTACAGATTTTCTCTGAAGAAATTTCTTCCATTACCTTTAAGCTGAATGTACTTTGCCATTTTTCAGGCAATAAGGAAAGGCAATATGCCAAGATATCATAAAATTCTTTGCTTTCAAGGGTTTTTTCTTCAGTTTTCCAATTACCGGGCGTGCGTTCGGGATTCCATCTTCCTGATTGATAAAACGGAAGTTCAAAATCTACTTCCTGATCTTCTTTTTGCACTGCTTTTTTTCGGTAAAAATCCACGATCTTTCTTTTCAGGATGGAAACCAGCCAGGTGCGTTCGGAACTTTTCCCTTCAAACGAATCCTTTGCCCGATAAGCAGCTAAAAAAGTTTCCTGAGTGAGATCTTCGGCAATTTCCCTGGAGTATACCCTTTTCAAACAGTAATTGAAGAGATGATCTCCGTGTAACTTCACCCACTGCGTAGGGTCTAGTTTATTTGAATGATGAAGACTCATTAACTATTCATTTATCAGATCATAAATATATAAAATTTTTGTTAAGTGTAAATCTTAACTTTTTTTCATGTTTTGCAATTTCCATCTGTCGGTCAATAAGAGTGCCTTTTAACCGTCTTAGAGGAACCTCACCTGTAAGGTTTATCTGGTTTCCCCGACAAAGAACCTGAATTTTTTAAAGATCAAATCTTAACACGAGATTGAATTATGTAAAACGAAAAATTTTAGTATTATGAGACACAAAATTAAATTTATCACTGCAATTTTCATCACTTTGGGGCTGTTCACCTCCTGTGATGAGGAAGTTTTAGAGAACAGACCAGAACCTGGTTCGGATCGTACAGCTGCCTCTTTGGCAGATTATTCAGAGATGGTAAAGTTTAAGACCACAAAAAGCAGTTCTGAAGGCATGGTATATGAAGTACTACCCGGTCCGGCTGCTGTTGATCCGTCAAAGAAAGGCACCCCCTTCTCGAACAACATTCAAAAGACGAGCGGCTCCTATGAGTTTACAGTAGCTGATTTAAGTGAAACAGATGCCACGGATTCCAGAGACAGCACGAGGAATGTTGACATCCAATTCACCGGCAATGACGGCAGAAACTATGAAATTGATGAGATCAATATCATTCATAAGCCACAGGGTGCCGGCGACCATACCTTTTTTGGCGGTGTAGGCCTGAATAAGGTCATGCATGGAAATACCGGAATAGGAGAAGACCTTATGCCCAAATTGTTGTCATATATTACCCTGTGGGGTAAAACCGATCTCAAGGATGCCAGCACAGGCGAAGTAGTTGCTGAAGACCGGCTTATCCATATCATGACTACCACTAATGTGCGGGACGAAAATCTGAACCTCATAACCAGTACAAAAGTTGATTCTTCTGATTATAACATAAGGGAGGCCCATACCCACATCATTCTTCCACCTAAGGATACAAAGGGTAATATGTCTCTAGTGCCTGGTACTGATCATGGGTTTTTGCACATGATGTTTGAGAAGGTTATCCTGACCGATGCTTCCCGGGACTGGAAAAAAGCATTCGAAATTCTTCCCGGACCGGCGGCCATCAATCCGCAAATGTCCCCCACACCATTTTCCAATAAAATTGGTGTCGGAGCAGGCAAATACAATTTGCTCGTTCTTGATCTGGATGATAAGGATTCAAAAGATTCCCGCGACAGGGTAAATAAAGTGAACATCCAGTACAAGCGACCCAACGGTACCATGTTCCATATTGATGATATTGAGATCATTCACAAACCCGAGGGTGCCGGCGACCATACCTTCTTTGGCGGTGTTGGATATAACAAGACCATGCACGGCAATACCGGCATAGGCACCGGCCTTATGCCCAAGCTGAAAGCGTATATAACCCTTTGGGGTAAGGCCGATCTAAAGGACGGCCAGGGTAACGTGCTGGCATCTGATCGCCTGATCCATATTATGGTGACCTCACGGGCTAGAAAATCAGATCTGACCCTTACTACAAGCACTGATACAGATGAGACCGATCATTCCAGAAGGGAAACCCACATCATACTTCCCCCGAAGGATATGCAGGGAAATCCCTCACCGGTTCCGGGAACAAGAAATGGTTTCCTGCATCTGATGTTTGAAGATGTTGAGGTAAAGGTGAATTAATGACAAAAAGAACGATTTATGGATTTTTATCCCAATGGGTCCTTCGAATAAGAGGGACCCATTGTATTTTTAATGTTGAGTGATCATTTATTTTCATATTTTGACACCTTTTAGCTGATATTATTACAAAGATCCATCCGACCATTACCCAAAGCCAGGTTAAGAATACCTTCATTATGGGGGAACACTGTGTTAATGTTTTATTATTTAATTAAGAATATCCAAATATGCTTAATTTACCGAAAACACAAGCTTATTGTCATAAAATAAGATGTTTTACAATATATTCTGCATGAAGGTACTCACATAATCAGGTTCATCAAGGTACCAACTATGATAGCCAATGAGATCATGATAGCTGCTGATTTCAACATACTTTTTAAGCCAAGTTCTTTGAACATGATCGCAAATGCAGCAATACACGGGAAATAAATTGTCAAAACAGTAGCTGCAATCGTCATTTGTTCAGCAGTTAAACCCATTGGATCCAAAATACCTATAGCAATATCTTTTCGTAGGAATCCCATAAGTAATGCAGTAACTACCTCCTGAGGAAGGCCCATCAGTTCAGTTACAACAGGAGCAACAATTTTACCGAGATAGGAAATAATGCCCAATGCATATAAAAAATTGATCAACAGTATACCAAGTAACATGTAAGGTATTGCTTCCCTGATAAAAGAGATTATCCGCATTCGTAATTTTTTCAATACCATGAAAGCCGAGGGTAACCGGTAAGGGGGTATCTCCATCAACAATTCAGGGCTCAGGCCTTTCATGATTTTGTTTAAAATATATCCGAAAATAATCCACAACATCGCCAGGGTTCCAAAAACGATAGCTACATAATGAGTCCCGTATCTTCCAACGAGATTAAAAATCATGGCAGATTGTGAAGCACAGGGTATAGCAATGGCAATAAGGGTAATGGCTATAAAACGTTCACGTTTGGATTTCAACGGCCGGGTGGCCAGCATTCCCGGCACTGCACATCCAAACCCAAGGATCATTGGGATTATAGCCTGACCATGTAATCCGAGTTTGTGCATAAAATTATCACTCAACACCGATAAACGGGGAAGATAACCAAAATCTTCAAGCAGACCCAGCATAAAATAAAAGGCCACTACATAAGGCAATACCATAGCAAATGGTACATACAGTCCGGTAGTCAATAAGCCGAAAGATTGTTCAAAGTCAATTGATCCGTCGATCAGTTTGCCGATTATAATGTTATGAATCAGGCCGCTTTCGCCAAAAAGGACACTCAGTTTTTCTGTTACCGGGCGGTAAAGCTCCCGGAATAGCGGATCAAAAACATAATTTATTAATCCTTCCCCAATAAACCTTACAACTTTAAAAATGATCCAGATAATGCCAATAGCAATAGGAATTCCGGTAAGGGGTTTTAGGGAAAGTTCATCAAGCCGTTCAAGAAAAGTATGATGTTTGTGACCAAGTACCTGAACCTGTGAAATGATATCTCCGATTTGTCCCCAGCGTTCGTGAGTTGAAAGGGGAGCGATATATTTTTTGCGGGCTTCCGGTATACGGTTAATAAGCTGGAGAATACCTTCCCCGCTAATTGCAGAAGTAGGAACTACCGGTACACCTAATAGTTTCTCCAACCTGGCAAAGTCTATGGAAATTCCCCGGTGCCTGGTTTCATCCCACATATTTAGGGCAATGATTACCGGAACATTCTGTTCAAAAAGTTGGTAGGTCAGATTCAGGTTTCGCTCAAGGTTGGTAGCATCTATAACATTCACCACCACATCATCTTTGCTTATCCCGGCAAACATTTCCACTACAACTCGTTCATCCATACCCGACCCACGTAAAGAATATGTTCCAGGCAGATCAACTACTTCCACCGTTTCTCCTTTATATTGCATATAACCCTTTGTCAAAGTTACTGTAGTTCCCGGATAATTCGAAGCTATAACTTTTGCTCCTGTTAACCGGGAAAAAACAACACTTTTGCCTACATTCGGGTTACCTGCAAGTAGTATCCTCATTTATAGGGTCTTATTCGAGTCTGCATCAACATATATTTTTGCTGCCATTCCCCTGCCTATAGCGATTTTTGAATTGTCAATTTTTATGGTGACCGGACCCTTCATGAATATATGACTAACCTTTTCAACCTTTTTGTTTACCCTCACACCTAAAGAATCCAGATGATGTCGTGCTCCATGGCCTCCCTGTATTTCCCTTATTATTCCTGTTTCTCCAGATTTCATTTTAATCAAAGATTTTTTCATATATGGTTATCTTATTCTTAGGCAAATAATTTCATTTATAATAGATAACATAAAAACTGCATAAGAGGATCTTATGGATAAATTTCATTTTTATAAGTTTATGACTATATTTCTGTAATAAAAAGATAGGCGAAATTAAATTTTATTTAGATTAGTTCAAAATTAATTGCATTTGAGTTTGTTCGATTGTTGCTCTCAAAGTGATTTATTTAAGGGTAACATAAACTATCAACCGCGTCGTTACTCAAACACAGGGTGCCGGGTTGTTTGAAATTACAAAGAATTGCCTCAGTTTGCTTATATTTGATCCTATATACATATGACCCAAAAAGATTATATTATGAATATCACCATGGTAAAAAAGCTCCTTGAAGACGGCAGCGAATGCAAAAAGTGCCGGGAGGTAACCGAAAGGCTCAATGCCCATCACGAGATGAACAAAATAGACCGTATTGTCTATGCAGATGTCCGGGATCCCGGATCGGAAGGATTTAAGCTGGCCGAAAAACACAACATGGAAATTACCCCATTTTTTATTGTGGAAGAGAATGGAGAGGAAACCGTTTACAAAACCTATCTGGAACTGCGTAAAAATGCCTTTAATCAGGCCCCGGATGCGGAGGATGTAGAAATAGAAGAAAAAAGAAAAGCCCCGCCGGATGAGCTGGATTTTTTATGAAAATCAATTCAGTGTGTGACTTATCTGAAGAAAATTCGGGCTAAATAAATCTTTTCAGAAATTTCTTAACTCCTTTGCCAATTTTTTTGAATAATCCTCTTTTTTTACCATCAGCCTTGGGATTGCCTGCCTGTTTATCAGGCCCGGGGTGGTCTTTAATATTTTTATCCTCCCTGATTTCAGCTCTCAACTGATCATTTCCGTTTATAGTTTTTTCATTTTCACCAGGTATAGTCTCTGTTGGTTTTTCTTTTTCTGCTGACTTTGAAACCGGATCTTTTTCTTTTTTACTTTTCGGAGATTCCGATTTTTCGTTTTCCGGGCTGACCCTGGTTAGCGTCTCCACGGTTTCCATAAATCCTTTTTCATCCAGTTTAACCGTGTCCTTTTCTCCGTCCAGTGTACCACTGAATACAGATTTTTTAAAGTCCAGCAGGTAAAAGATCCTGTGTTCAATGGAACCTTTCGAAATGAAGTTGTAAATATACACGTGTTGATTTTGCCCCAGGCGGTAAACCCGGGCTATCCTTTGTTCTAGTTTGGCCGGATTCCAGGGCAGATCCAGGTTGACAATGACATTGGCGCACTGGAGATTTAATCCGAGCCCTCCGGAATCGGTGGATAGGAAAACCTTCAGGTTTTTTTCGTTGTGAAATCTGCTGATAATGCGTTTTCTTTCTTTGGTGGATAGGTCGCCATTGAGATAAACATAATCAATGTCTCTTTTTTCAAGCTCACTAATAACAAGCTCAAACATTCTCTTCCATTCGCTGAAAATAACCACTTTATTATCTTCATTCTCCATTACATTTTCCAGCAGATACATCAACTCTTCAACCTTATTGTCATGCCGTTTCTCCTGGTTGAGAATGTATGTCGAATCACTGGCCATTCTCATGCATGCCAGGTTGATCAGTAGTTTCTGACGGTCATCTTCATTCAGAAATCCCTGTTTTCTCCATTTGTTCACCAACCGACGCACAATATCGTAATATGCTTGATGATCGTTCCGTTGTTCATCCGTCATTTCAACAAAAAAGTTCTTGTCTACTCTCCCCGGCAACTGATCAATGATTTCCTTCTTGGTTCTCCGGACCAGTACTGGTTCCAGTGTTTTGTTGATGGACTTCAGCTTCTGATAGCCGACGACTTTACCACATTCATCCGTAATTTCGTGGTTGTGGAGAAACCGGAACAGGGGGCCTAGCTTGAACATATCAATAAATTCAACAATCGAGTGGATCTCCTGCAGCCTGTTTTCAAGTGGAGTACCGGTTAGTACAATGGCAAACCGGGATTGTATTTTCTTCACTGCCTGTGCGGTTTTGGTCTTCCAGTTTTTAATCCGCTGTGCTTCATCAAGAATAACCAGGTCAGGCGAAGCTTCATTGATAAATTCAAGATCATTCCGGGTTACACCATAACTAATGATTTTGTAAAATTCATCTTTGTTATAAAGGCTTTTTCTTTTATGGATGGGACCCTCCACCATCAGCGTACTTTTGCCGGTGAATTTCTCAATTTCTTTTTTCCATTGATATTTCAATGAAGTGGGGCAAACGATCAGTACATTGCTTACCTGCGAAAAGCGGGCAAACAATTCTACTGCTGCAATGGCCTGTATGGTTTTTCCAAGACCCATTTCATCAGCTATGAGAATCCGCCCCGCTTTGAATATTTTTATTACGGCTTCTTTCTGATATGGGTAAAGTTTGGTGTGGATAAGGTCATCAAGAATGCTGCTTTGTGTACCATCAGGGAAAAGTTTTTTAGTCAAACGGTCCCTTTCCATTTGTTGTTGGTGACCCTTTATGAATTCATAAACATCCGGGTAAACCCTGAAAGGCGGATCAAGTGAGGTAGCTTCCTTTATATAGCCTTCAATATCTTTAAGTTTTTCAGGATTTATAAAACCATCCTCATCTGTTAATGGCTTGAACAGGCCTTTTATTTTTTCCCCGTTTTCACCGCCAGTCTTTAATCGCAATTTTCTTTCTTTTCCATAGTATAGGCTCAGAGATGAATAAGTCTGGGGTTGGCTATGATTAAAATACTTCCAGTTGGTCTTTTTCTTCTTTAAGTTGAGCAGTACATTTTCGATGTGTTTGCATGTTCCAAGGCCGTTTACTCTGAAA
Organism: uncultured Bacteroidales bacterium; assembly: GCA_964399175.1. GTDB lineage: Bacteria > Bacteroidota > Bacteroidia > Bacteroidales > UBA12077 > JAGXLC01. The sequence goes on from CAYNPZ010000010.1 coordinate 17,293, forward strand.
TCCGGGCAGGAGCAAAAATTATAACTGTTTTCATTATCACGGATGGAAACTTTGTAAGTTTTGTCTGATTGGGGATTGTACACTTCAAAATCTGAGAATACCGGATGTTCTCCGGTATTTTTTATTTCAAAATCCTGTTCGGCGGCAAACTGTTTTCGCAGGGTAGCCTGCCATTCATCAACGGTCAGCTCTTCAGGTTTCCTGTAATAAGGAACCTTTTTTTGTTTCTGGGTTGTGTTCTTATTGTTTTCCATGATTGTTATATATTAGCAGGGATAAATAAACAAATTATTTTGGTAGATGGGGCAATAAATAAAGGTTCAGTTATTAACAGTTTATCAACTAATGTTGTAGGGTAGATGTATGATGATGAAGTCAGCTCTGAACGTTCAACTGTTGAACAATTCGACAAATAAAATGGTACCAGTATAAAAACGATAGCCTATGAAAACAAACAGATTGATACTTTTCGTTTCATTCCTTCTGATAACAGGAATGGTATTTGGTCAGAGCACCGTGTGGAAATTTGACAAAGCCCACACCAAACTCCAGTTTGTAGCTACTCATATGAAGATTTCGGAAGTCACCGGGCAGTTTAAACAATATACCGGTAAAATAGTAGCCGATAAGAAAGATTTTACGGATGCCGACATCCAGGTAAACATTCAGGTCAATAGCATTGATACCGATAATGAAAAAAGGGATAAGCATTTGCTAAGTGAAGACTTTTTTAATGCTGAGCAATATCCGGAAATCACATTTGAAAGTGAGTCATTTAATAAAGTCGGTGAAAATCAATATAAATTAAGGGGTGAGCTTACTATAAAGGATGTATCACGCACCGTAACCTTTGATGTTAAATACATGGGTACAGTTCAGGCGATGGGAGCTTCCCGTGCAGGTTTTAAGTTATCCACAACCATTGATCGTTTTGATTACAATATTGATTGGGACAAATCATTTGGTCAGGGTTTAATTGTTGGGAGAGAAGTAAAAATAGTGGCAGATGTGGAATTGATAAAGGAGGGAAATTGATGATGTAATTTTCTAATGAAGCATCTTTGTCCATCTGTTGAGGCTGCTTGAAAAGATTGAACCGGGATATAAATGAATCCCGGTTCAAAAATCTTTTTGAGCAGCCTCTTTATATTATCAAATGATTTTGTATCTAGTTGGAATTCCAACTAGATTGTTTTTATTTTGCCTTTTTATTTCAGAGGTTGTTAAAAATAGGGTTTGTAAAAAAAAGGCTATGGAGTCAATACTTTAAAAGTTATATATTCGGTTTTTAAACCTTTCAAAAAGCGAAAAAATTGAATTACATCATACCAGATAAATTGAACGAAAACCAGAATGGAACCAGAAAAGTCTATTGGTAGGCTGATATCGATATTATACCGTCAATCAAAGGTTTATTTTAATAAGAAGCTGGAACCTTACGGTCTGGGACATGGCCAGATGCCGGTGCTGATGTATATTATTCATCATAAGGGATCAACCCAGCACGGCATCAGCAACCATTTCATGCTGGATAAAGGAAGTACTTCTTCACTGATCAAAAACATGGAGAAGAATGGGTTTATCAGACGGGAACAGCACAGAGCGGACCGGAGATCTTATAAGCTCTATATCACCGCGAAAACTGAAAGGCTGTTACCGGAGTTTTACAAAATTTTTCAGGGCTGGACGGATATTCTTCTGAAGGATTTCACTAATGAGGAAAAGGAACAGTCATTTGAATTGCTGAACCACATGATTGAAAACACGAACCATTTTCTGAAAGGGGAGGGGCAACAATGAAGTCCCGTGGTACGGATTTGACGAAGGGACCAATAGCACCCTTGTTGATGAGGCTCACCTGGCCCATGGTACTCGGGCTTTTGGGTATGGTTATGTTCAATCTGGCTGACACATACTTCATTGGGAAGGTTGGTGTAGATGAGCTTGCAGCCATGGGATTCACCTTTCCGGTTGTGATGGTGGTAAATTCGTTTGCTTTGGGCATCGGTATCGGCACTTCTTCATTGATGTCAAGGTCTATTGTTAGTGAGAAGAGACAAATCCTCAGACAATATGCCTCTGAAGCCATTTTGCTGGGTTTGTTGTTTGTGTTTGTGGTTGTGATCATCGGTCAGCTTACCATAGACCCGTTATTCAGGACAATCGGCGCTTCAGAAAAGATACTTCCCCTTATTCGAGATTATATGAGCGTATGGTACTGGGGCATGCTTCTGGTGGTTATTCCCATGGTAGGCAACAACATCATCCGGGCCACCGGTGATACTTTTACACCCGGTATGTTCATGAGCATTTCTGCGATTATAAATATTATTATGGATCCTTTTCTGATTCTTGGATATGGTCCATTCCCAATGCTTTCAATCAAGGGAGCAGCCATTGCTACGGTGATTGGAAGGGGTGTTGGAATGGTTCTGACTCTTTATATTCTTACTCACAGAGAGAAATTGATAACGATTTTCCTTCCTTGTTTAAAAGAAATTGTACGCACCTGGAGAAAAATCCTGTATATTGCAGCTCCCGCAGCGGCCAGTATACTGATCACCCCGCTTTCCATTGGTATTGTCACGCGCATCATATCCAAATTCGGAGAAGAGGCTGTGGCCGCTTTCGGAATCGTCTCACGTATGGAGATGTTCTCCCTGATTCTGGTGAATGCCCTGGGCTCGGTGATGATCATTTATGCCGGTCAAAACTGGGGGAAAAGAAAAGTACAGCGTTTAATACGTGGTTTCAATGTTGGTGTGCTATTTGCTTTGGGTTGGGGCATGTTGCTTTTTATCGTTGCTCAGCTCTGGTCGGATCCCATTGCTTCCATTTTCACCGGTAATGCAGAGGTAGTACGGATTACTGCAGAATATCTGCTGATTGTATCTTTCAGTTATGGATTTCAGGGAATCCTGATGGTAGGAGTGAACGTTTTCAATGGCATCAACAAACCTCTACCATCTGCAGGCCTTACCGGACTCAGGATGTTTGGCCTTTATGTGCCGCTAGCCTGGCTGGCTTCCGTTTACTGGGACCTTACCGGAGTGTTCTGGTCTGCTTTCCTGGCCAATATATTAACAGGAGTCCTGACATATACCTGGCTGTGGAGGTATCTGAAGAAAAAGAAACCGATGAATGATCCGGGATAAATATTTTAAGTTTTTTGATGGTTTTGCCATAACTTTAGAGCCTTGAGCCAAATTAAAATTGAAATCTTTATGAAATTATTCCCCAAATTATTGAGCAGGACGTGGATTTTATTGATAATACCTCTTTTGGTTTCTTGCAGTCAGTTACAATTAAGCCGGCAGCAATCCAGCCATAACAAGACCAAAGAGAAAGTGCTGTTTGATGGAAAGTCTCTGGATGGATGGAAAATCACAGAGTGGGAATACGGAGGTGAAGTAAAGGTGGATGAAGAAACCCTTATCCTTGGAAAAGGTCATCAAGGGACAGGGATTACCTGGCAAAAGGATTTTCCTGATATGAATTACGAGGTGACATTGGACGCGATGCGGATTAAGGGAAACGATTTCTTTTGTGGGATGACGTTCCCCGTGGGAGAGGAGTTTTGTACCCTTGTCGTAGGAGGTTGGGGTGGTTCCCTTATTGGATTGAGTAATATTGACGGATTTGACGCCTCTGAAAATTCCACTACCACGCATCGTCAGTTTGAAAACAATCAATGGTATCACATTCGTTTACAGGTGACAGAAAAAAAGATTGAGGCATGGATCGATCGGGAAAAAGTAGTGGATTTTTCTACTAAGAATCATCGGTTATCGCTTCGGATGGAAACCATTTGGTCGAAACCCTTTGGACTACTTACCTGGCGAACCAGGGGAGCATTTAAGGATATCCGGGTTCAATATCCTTTGAAGAATAAATTGAAATAAAAAATAAGCGGTACGCTTTTTGTGAAAATGAAGCCAAATCAATCCAATCTGATTCAGGGTCCCATAATCCCTTTGCTTACTGAACTCACCTGGCCTATGGTTTTAGGGCTTTTTGGAGTGGTGTTTTTCAATCTGGCGGATGTTTATTTCATTGGAAAGGTAGGGGTAAAGGAGTTGGCGGCGATGGGCTTCATTTTTCCGGTGGTCATGGTGGTAAATGGATTGGCCTCGGGCATCGGTATTGGCACGTCTTCCTTAATATCCCGTTCTTTTGTCTGTCAGGATAAAAATATCCTCAGACAATATGCTACTGAAGCTTTCCTTCTGGGTTTGCTTTTTGTATCAATCGTGGTTATAATCGGTCAATTAACCATTGAACCTTTATTTCGTTCAATGGGAGCTTCAGATAAGGTGCTTCCACTTATACAGGATTATATGAGGATTTGGTATTGGGGAATGCTTGTATTGGTGATTCCTATTGTAGGAAACAACATCATCCGGGCTTCCGGTGATACCTTTACTCCGGGAATGCTTATGGTCATTTCTGCAATAATAAATGTAATCCTCGATCCTTTGCTGATTTTCGGGTATGGACCATTCCCTTTTCTTTCGATCAAGGGTGCCGCCATCGCAACGCTTATAGCACGCGGAATTGGAATGATTTTGATAATCATTGTCCTGCTAAAAAGAGAGAAATTGCTGACAATTTTTATCCCCGGTCTGAAGCGGGTATTGGAGACATGGAATAAAATTTTTTATGTTGCGGTGCCAGCAGCAGCCAGCATATTGATCACCCCTTTATCGATTGGAATAATTATCCGTATCATTTCAAAATTCGGAGAGGAAGCCGTGGCTGCCTTTGGAATTGTTTCGCGGATTGAGATGTTTGCTCTGATTGTGGTAAATGCCCTTGGTTCGGTTATGATTATCTTTGCCGGACAAAACTGGGGAAAAGGCAAATGCCGGCGTTTGATGGACGGTTTCTATATTAGTGCAATATTCACTCTGATTTGGGGAATGTTGCTGTTTGTTGTGGCTCAGCTTTGGGCTAAACCAATTGCCTCAGTCTTCTCCGGGGATTATAGGGTAATAACAATTACTGCAAAATATCTGTTGATAGTGTCCTTTAGTTATGGATTTCAGGGAATCCTTATAATCGCAGCGAATGTTTTTGACGGAATCAACAAACCTTTACCCGCTGCAGCATTAACCGCTCTAAGAATGTTTGGTCTGTATGTACCTCTGGCATGGCTGGCTTCGGTCTATTGGGATCTGACAGGTATTTTCTGGTCGGCATTTCTGGCCAATGTAATAACAGGAATTTTATCTTATACCTGGTTGTGGAGATATTTGAAGAAAAACTACTGGCTCAGAAGCGGATTTTAGATATGCTGAATGATCAGGGCATGGTAAGACCTCCATCCACTGCCAGTGACTGACCGGAAACAGCATTGCTGTAATCGGAAGCAAAAAAGACCACTGCGTTTGCAAACTCATCAACTGTTACTACTTTCTTTAAAGGCGTATTCTGTGCAATCAGGTTGAAAACTTCTTCTGGAGTGGCACTGCTTGCATCCGTGGTTTGCAATAGTCCCCCTGCCACCAAATTAACCCTAACACCATAGCTTCCCAGTTCTGCGGCCATGTTCCTGGTTAATCCGACCAGCCCGGCTTTGGCTGTCGTATAGTCATAATAGGTCACCACCGGATTATAAACCAGATTTGTTGAGATGTTGATGATCTTCCCAAAATGGTTGCTCTTCATTGAGGGTAACACTGCCTTTACGGTGTTATAAGCACCTTGAATGGTACCATTTATTTGCTTTTCAAAATCATCCCATTTTACCGTTTCCAGACTTGTATAAGACGCCTGGGGATCAAATTTGTAATCTGGCAAAGCTGCATTTACAATTATGTCTACTTTTTGGTACTTTTCAACAACAGCTTCCGCCATCTTTTTTACTTCCTCAAATTGGGTAACATCTGCCTGATGAATAAAAGCATTACCTCCTTTTTGGGTTATACTTTCTGCTAACTCTTCTGCTTGCTTTTTGCTTTTGTTGTAATTGATGCACACCGAAGCCCCGTTTTCAGACAGAGCCCGGGCGATACCTGCTCCAACTCCCCGGCTAGCACCTGTTACGATAGCAATTTTTCCTTGTAAAATCATAGGTGTATAATTTTTTAGATTTCTGTTATTTATATTTTTATATAAAATTTTGACGTTTAATTTTTATTTGTTACAACTGGGGTCCATGGAATGTTCAGATAACATTATGAAAAATATTCCGTTAATTTTCAAAATAATCCTTATATTTACAGGTTATGGATATGGCAAAAAAAATATTCGGTAAAGAACTGTTTCAGATCACAAAGGATGATTTGGAAGAATATTTTTCTATTCCCAGAGAAGAGACTTCAGTATTGGAGTTTAAAAGCGGCCAGATTAAAATAAATGCCATATTCAAGGAGATCTGTGCTTTTCTGAATACCGACGGAGGGATAATCATCATTGGAACCCCTAAAGAAAGGAAACTTCCAAAATCAGGAAGGTTCTCCACGAGAATTTGTCAGGGTACATTGATTCCATCTGACTTTAGGGATAAGAACTGGATAGAAAGTCTGATAGCAGCCAATATTGTGCCCTATCCCGATGGAATTAAGATTCATGAAATCCGGGAGGAGGAGGGAAAATATTTTATTGTGGAGGTTCCGCAAAGCCAAAAGCCGCCGCATCAGTTTTTAAATGACGGTCGTTACTATATCCGCCTGGAAAAGGAAGCAAAACCCGCACCTCATGGTATTGTTGAATCCCTTTTTTTCAAACAGGTTAAGGCACGGTTGCAGGCAGATTTCAGTATCGAACGCACGGAGTCCGAAACCGAGGACCAAAACAAAATCTCCGTGGAAATCCGCAATCTTTCCTCGGTACCTGTGGAACACATTTCCTATATGATTCGTCTTTACAATATCTCGGAAATTCTGCAGGACGGAGAAACCCTGACAGAACCTTTTAAGGGGAATAATGGCAATTATGAACTACAGGGTATTGTAGATGAATCCCTGGTAAATGAAAAATCTTTCCCGATATGTTTCAATGTGGTGAATAAGGGCGAACCTTTTATTGTTTCCGTGATGGCCTGGAACAAAGAAACCGGTATTTTCAAAAATCACGGACTGTTTGATCCTGTGAATTTTCAGTTTATGGAAAAATATCAAACCGGCGACAGAGAGGAGAAATCTCTTGAAGAACTCTACACCACCCTCCAGGATTTTAGAAATAATTTATCTTAATTAGATGAATTTTTGCATTTATTTTTCCTTTTTCTTTCGCTGCATTGAAAAAATCACTATCTTACCCCAAAATCTTTATTACCATGAATAAGAAACAATATGAGGAAATGCTGCCCAAAATTATTCTCCATAATACCATCAGTCTGGACGGTTCACTTAGGGGATTTGAAGCAGATTTAAATATGCATTACAGCATTGCCAAAAGTTTGAAAGTGGATGCTTATCTGGTGGGCTCACAAACCATCCTTGATGCCTCGGATGAAATACCGTCCGAGTCGGAGATTAAAGAAGAAGAAAGAATTTATGATCCCGAAGATATCAGGCCCTTCTGGATTGTGGTGGACAGCAGAAGCAGGTTGAAAGGGTTGCTGCATTTTTACCGTCAAATTGAATATATTAAGGACATCATTGTGCTGGTGTCACATTCTACTCCCAAAGATTATCTGGAATATCTCAAAGAGGGATATTACCCGCATATCAGAGCAGGCAGGGATAAGGTTGATCTTTTTGAAGCATTCCAGATACTTAAGGAGGAATACAGGATCGAAACCATATTAACCGATACGGGACCGACCTTGAATAATCTTCTGCTGAAGCAAAACTTGGTGGATGAAATCAGTGTGATTGTTGCTCCCTTTATTGTGTCCAAATCACAGCCTAAGATATTTATCGGGCTTGATATTGAGGAGGATCACATCAAACTTATCAATAAAGACGCACAAAACCTAAGCAACGAATATGTATGGCTGAGATATAAGATCATGAAGTAGGGATTTAGTACCTTGCCAGTCAAATTCTTGCTTTTTTTGGCAAAACTTGCCCGGTAAGGTACTTTAGATATTAGGACGTATTGAACATATCATGCTTCTGACTTGTTGTAAAATAGTAAAGGTCCTATGAAACCTGCATCAATTTTACTTGCCGTTTCCCTGATATTTTTAGCATTTACCGGTACCGAAATTGACTTGAAGAATAACAGATATCGTTCCTATAGCAAATGGCTGGGATTGTTTAAATCAGGTAGCTGGAAATCACTTGATCCCATTCAGGAATTGATAGTGATCCTTTCTCAGTTGGGTTATACAATCTATAGCAGAGGGAACAGACCTTTGGATGTCAAAAAGAAGGATTACCGGGTAATCATGAAGGGAATGCATCCAAAGGAGAAAGTTGTAGTTATGGCTGTAAAGTCTCCTGAAGAAGCGAGGGAACAGGCCAATAAGCTGGGTTCATCCATGGGCTTACCCGTTGCATAAGAGGTTTGTGTTTTTGTATATTAATTTGCACTAATTCAATGCGATATAAATTTCTTTTTTTAAATGTTTTTGTTTTGTTGTATTAGAATATAATATTCATTTACTTTGCAGAGGAAAATTGTTTTGATGAAGCGGGAGAACCAAAATACCATTTTAAGTTTTTTTAAGGGCACCAGTGCCCCGAAGGATGATTTTTCCGGTCAGCTTTCCTTCATTATGATGACCGCTTTTGCCAGCAATCTTACAACCACAGCTACTACCACTACGACCACTCCCTGGTGAGGAGTGGTGATATATGCATATATAAAAGAGACGGGTAGATTTTGTTTTTTTCAATTCATTGATTGTTAATTTATTTAATCATTTATATTATGAATATATATAAATTTGGTGGTAGCAGCCTCGCATCAGGAAAACGTATTAAAAATGTAGCGGGAATTATTTTATCCGCAGTTGATCAACCGGTTGTTGTGGTTTCCGCTGTTGGCAATACTACCGACCTTCTGGTTGAAGCCATTGATAATGCAGAAGACATTAACGGCGATTATAAGGCTCCTTATAGCCGCATGAAACAAGAACATATGAATATTGTCCGGGAGCTCTTTTCCCCGGCTGTTCAACCTGATATCATCGGGAAGATGCATCTTGAATTCAAAAATGGTGAACATGTCCTTGAAGGCATAGATATCCTTAATGAAGCCACTGAAAAATCCAGGGATCGCATTCTGAGCATTGGAGAGCAGGTGGCTTCTTTGTTATTGTCGGAATACCTCAAAACCTGTTCTGGTGATGGTACTTTAATGGATGCCAGGAATCTTATAAAGATTAAACAGTCCGGCAAAAACAGGGAGGTGGTGTATCAGCCCACACTGGCAAATATAAAAGCAGTCCTAGCGAATCATACGGGTATTGGAGTTGTGCCCGGATTTATCGGCAGCGCTGAAGATGGCTCGGTCAAAACCATGGGCAGAGGAGGTTCTGATCTTACAGCTTCCCTCATTGCTGAAGCAATACAGGCTGAATCGCTGACCCTCTGGAGCGATGTGAGTGGATTGTACACCGCCGATCCCCGTGTCGTCCCCGATGCCTTTTGCATTGAGGAGTTATCCTATGAAGAAGCCCTTGAAATGTCATACTTTGGAGCAGGAATACTTTATCCTCCTGCCGTTTTACCAGCTTTAAGAAGCAACATCCCCATCCAGATTAAAAACAGCTTTTATCCGGAAGAAAAAGGTACGCGAATCGAAAGGTATTCAAAGGATGAGCGCATTGTTAAGGGAATTTCCTGTGTCAAGAATGTTTCCATGGTTACCCTGATTGGTGGAGGTATGGTTGGTGTGGCCGGCATTGCCTCACGCACGTTTACCTGTCTTTCGGAAAACCGGATAAACGTAATATTTATCAGCCAATCGTCATCCGAACATTCCATATGTATTGGCATTCAATCCGAGGACCAGCGAGATGCCGTAGATGCACTTAAAACCGAATTCAGCTCTGAGATTGAGAGTAAAATGATTGATTCAGTCCTCGGTGAATCCGGTTTTGCCATCATTGCACTGGTGGGTCAGAATATGCTTAACACACCAGGCATAAGTGGTAAGCTCTTTCAGTCGCTCGGATCCAACGGTGTTAATGTGCATGCCATAGCGCAGGGTTCATCTGAGCGGAATATCAGTGCAATCATTAAAGAATCGGATGTAGAGAAAGCCCTCAACCTTCTGCACGAAGATTTTTTCCTTTCCGAAGTAAAGAAAGTACATTTGTATATAGCGGGAACCGGTAATGTGGGCAGTCAGTTCGTCAACCTCATTCAGGAACAGCAGGATGCTTTTAAAGAGGAATTTAATCTGGAATTTAAATTGATTGGCATGATCAATTCAAGAAAGATGTTGATGAGGAAGGAAAGTATTGGTTGGGAAAATGCTGTATCGCAAATTGAGTCTGATGGAGAACCTTCAAATTGGGAGGATTTCTTCCGTAACATGGTTGCTTTTAATCTTAGAAATACAGTATTTGTGGATAATACAGCCAGCGAAGAGATAGGCAGTGTTTATGATCAGGTGCTTCAGCAAAGCATTTCCATTGCTACATGCAATAAGATAGCCGCATCCGGGGATTATGGCAATTACAGCAAGCTAAAAAAGATGGCCTACCGCAACCGTGCTCATTTTTTGTTTGAAACCAATGTTGGAGCAGGATTGCCGATATTAAGCACAATCAGGAATCTGAAAAAGACCGGCGACCGGATTGATCGGATCGATGCCGTGCTTTCAGGAAGCATGAATTTCATTCTGAACAAAATCTCTTCAGGTCAGTCCTTTTATCAGGCCATGCAGGAAGCAATGGAGATGGGGTATACTGAACCTGACCCCAGAACTGATCTGCTGGGGACCGATGCAACCCGAAAGATGGTTATCCTGGCGCGTGAAGCTGGTTATCCGATCGAGAGCCGGGATGTAGAACTGGTATCCTTCCTGCCCGAAAGGGTCGAGCATGCTGAATCGTATGAGGCTTTTATTGAATTGATCCGCGAGAATGATGGCCTCATCACAGAAAAATGGCAGGAAGATATCCGTCAGGGAAAGAAACTCCGTTTTGTCTCCACGCTCGACCGGGGTGCGGTGAAGCTTGGTGTGGCTGCTTTCCCTAAAGAGCATCCTTTCTATGACCTGGGCAACACCGATAATATCATCCTTCTTCATACCCGGTGGTACAATGAACAACCCCTGGTGATAAAGGGAGCCGGAGCGGGAGTCGATGTAACCGCCTCAGGTGTTTTAAATGATGTATTTGAGATTGTTCAACACAATAACTATTAGCTCAGATGATGGCACAACAAACGGGAGTAAAGGTCTTTGCGCCGGCATCGGTTTCCAACATGGGAAGCGGATTTGATATTGTTGGTTTTCCGCTGGAAGATGTAGGGGATACCATTACCCTATACCGGAACGGATCCTCGGATATCCGGATTGCGGAGATATCCGGTTATGAAGGTATACCTAAAGATCCTGACAAGAATGTAGCTACCTATGCTGTTCGGAAATTGCTGGAAGATATGGGAAGTACGGAAGGACTTGATATGAAGATTAACAAAACGGTTATTCCGGGAAGCGGTCTCGGCTCAAGCGCTTCAAGTTCCGCAGCGGCAGTTGTGGCAGCAAATGAGCTTTTGGGGAATCCATATACCCGAAGAGAATTGATTGATTTTGCCATGGAAGGAGAAGCTCTGGTATCCGGGGGCAAGCATGCGGATAATGTCGCTCCTGCCATTCTGGGTGGAATTATTCTTGTTCGTAGCTATAATCCTCTGGATATTATCCGGATCCCGCCACCGGCCGATTTGTGGACGGTTGTGCTCCATCCACAGATTGAAATCAAAACCCATCTGAGCCGGTCCCTGCTAATGGACCGCATTGACCTTAAGGATGCCGTCCGGCAATGGGGAAATGTGGGCGGATTGATTGCCGGCTTCTATACCTCCAATTACGACCTGATTGGTGATTCTATGGAAGATCTGGTGGCGGAACCCTATCGGGCCGAATTGATACCGGGATACCGGGAAATGAAACAAATTGCACTCTCCAGTGGTGCCAAAGGATATACCATATCAGGTTCCGGGCCTTCATTCTTTGCCATTTGCGACAGCAGGAACTCTGCTGTTGTTGTAGAACAGATGATGCGTGAAGCCTATCAGCAATATGAGATTGAATTTCTGACTTATATTTCAAAAGTCAACAAGGAAGGAGCTGTGAAACTGGATGACTGGTAGACGATTCTGTTTTCTATTAAATGTGAAAACCGCAGGACCTTAAAAAACGGATGTATGAATTTTTACAACATCAATAACCCGAAGGAAACGGTTTCTTTCCGTCAGGCAGTATTGCAGGGAGCCGGCAGCAACAATGGTTTGTATTTCCCTGAAGAGATAAAAGGAAAATCGGGGGATTTCTTTAATGATATAGATGCTTTCCCTTTTCAGGAAATGGCAACCGAGATATTGTATGATTTTGCCGAAGCGGATTTTACCCGCCAGGAATTAATGGATATTTGTACGAGGGCATTCAACTTTCCCATCCCCCTGATTAAGGTAAATGGAAGGATCTATTCTCTTGAGCTTTTCCATGGACCTTCTCTGGCTTTTAAAGATGTAGGCGCAAGGTTTTTGGCTGAAGTGCTAAAAAAGATTGCAGAAAAGGAGCGGGAGGAGATCACTGTGCTGGTGGCCACCTCGGGAGATACAGGCAGCGCTGTTGCCAGGAGTTTTTTCAATGTGGAGGGCATCCGTGTGGTACTTCTGTATCCCTCGGAAAAAGTAAGCAAAATACAGGAAAAAACCCTGACAACCATGGGAGGAAATATTTTGTCTATGGAGGTTCTGGGAACCTTTGACGATTGTCAGACCCTCGTGAAGAAAGCTTTTGCCGATAAGGATGCTTTTGCCGGAAAAACGCTTACTTCTGCCAATTCCATCAATGTGGGGCGATTACTGCCGCAGGCGGTGTATTATTTCTGGGCATGGCATCAGTTGAGTGAAGCTGAAAGGGAGAATGTAGTGGTATCCGTACCCAGCGGCAACTATGGCAATTTATCGGCCGGGGTGATTGCCTGGAAAATCGGATTGCCGGTTAAACGCTTTATTGCCGCTTCCAATATCAACAAGGTTGTCCCGGATTACCTTTATAGTGGAAATTATCAACCGAGAACCGCGGTAAGAACCCTTTCCAATGCCATGGATGTGGGAGATCCCAGCAATTTTATACGCATCAGCGAGATGTTCGGTGATGACCACCGGCAAATCAAAAATCTGATAAGTGCATTTGTTGCCGATGATGATCATACCCGGGAAGGTATCCGTGAGCTGTATACTGACAGCAATTATACGGCCGATCCCCATGGTGCCATTGGCTACCTGGGATGTCGGGATCTGATCCAACAAGATGAAACGGGTATATTTCTGGAGACAGCTCATCCAGCCAAATTCAAGGATATTGTTGAAGAGAGTATCCAGGCAGAAGTTGAATTACCGGATTATTTGAGGGAAATTCAGAATAAACCCAAACAATCGATTCGGATGCCGGCGGATTATAGTAAATTTAAGCAATGGCTAATGAAGAATATCTGATGCGCATATTATTTTTAGAGATAGTGATTAACCTGTAAAAATTATACAAAGTTTATGAATTAAGGCATAGATTCCGTCTTTCTATTGCGTTTCGGCCGGAATGAAACTAGGGCGAGAATATATAGATAAATTGCTCATTACTGACGTAGCCCCGCCGCTGGCGGGAAGATCAGGAATCTATGCCAAAGACAGTGTGTAATGTTTATTTAGAAATTATATAATTATTATGGCAAAGATTTATTACATCGGCGACTGGGCCGTACTGATGGGTCCTCAGTTTGCCGAATCACCGTTTAATTATGAGTGGAAAGGGCTCGAAATTTTTAATTACGGTAAGTGGTTGAAAGATGCGCTTGAATCCACCGGTCAGCATGAAGTCAATTCGGTTGCGGCCTGGGACTTTTATAAGCTGCCTCCCGGGGCATACGAAAAGGTACTGAATGAATATGATGTAATCATCTTCAGTGACATCGAAGCCAAGAACTTTCAGCTATCACCCGCCTTTTTCGACCGGGAAAAGTTTGGCAATAAAATTTTAACTTTTCCTGACCGCACAAGATTGACTGTTGAAGCAGTACGTGAAGGGAAGGGCGTCATGTTTCTCGGCGGATGGTTGTCCTTTTCTGGCGAAATGGGAAAAGGTGGCTGGGGACGAACCAAACTCAGGGAGATCATGCCTGTGAAATGCCGCGAAACCGATGACCTGGTTGAAAGTACCGAAGGCTTTAATATTTCAGTGAATCAGGAACAGGAGCATTTATTCAAAGAAATTGACCTGAGAAGTCTGCCACCCATTCTTGGCTACAATCAGGTGGAAGCTCTGCCGGATAGCCAGGTGATCCTGTCCATCGGTGAATCAGATGATCCTTTTTTAGTTACAGGTCATGCGGGTAAGGGCAGGACCCTCGCCTATATGTCGGATCCCGCTCCGCATTGGGGATGTAATTTTGTGTACTGGAAGCATTACAACGATTTTTGGATAAAGTGCCTCGATCTGGTCTTGGGGTGAAGATGGCCACGAATTCACGAATGAAATGTTTTTATATGTATCTTATATGCCTTATATGGTTCAATTTAAACCATATAAGACATATAAGAAATTTTATTCATCCAATCCGCTCCTCCATCCTTATATCTTGAGGACATGACTCTTGTTTCTTGAATCTTATTTCTTGATTCTTCCCCTTCTCTTTTTACTCTACCAACACCGTTCTGCTTGAATTTCCAGTTCTGTCAAATGCTTTCAGCTTAATGGTCGTCGATTCCTCTATATCAACCGGTCCGTTATAAACCTGGCTGTTTGAATCCGGTTCTGATCCATCCGTGGTATAGCGAATGGTCAAACCTGGGAATTCGATATTGGCCTTCAGCATTCCGTCTTCAATAACAGCTCCGGGCATGGGTAGCCGGTAGTTGAATCCGCCAAACAGGTAATTCAGGCGTGGCAATTCCTGTTGAGCCATTGAATTGGTAAAGCGGTTCCAGGCATTTTGCTTTTCCTGATTGCGCTCACTTCTGTTTTCCATACCTTCCCATGCTTCTGCCTTCCAGCTTCTTTGTGCAAGACCGAGTAGTTTTGGCAATGTGTAATATTCCAGCATCTCCGCGCCTTTGATGGTCTCGCTCCAAAGCTGGCCCTGCAGGCCTATGATGTTTTGCCTGGCTCCGGGGTTTAGCCGCTCCATGTTTTTGTACCTTTCGGAACTCCGATCGATGGTTTTGAACAAGTCAAAAGGCACAAACTGCCAGGCATCTTTGGTATCCACAAATCCGCCCCAATATAGTCCGGGTTCGTAAGGAGCGGGATTGTATGCCAGGTCGAAATAAAGATTTTGAACGTTGCACAGCACCACAGGATAACCTCTGTTGGCCATTCTGTATCCGAGGTTCAGGGCGTCGCCGAGGCTGTTCCATACATAAGGTATAACATCCTTATCGGTATAGTCGGGATTGATCTGAAAACCCTGAGTACTTTTTTTCAGTGTCACTTCTTCCCATCCGCCGGTTTTTAACTCTTTTTCACCGAGTATTTTTACAAGCCGATCGAAAAAGTAGGTTTGCAGATTTCGGGGATCCTCGATATCTGGCAATGAATCCAGCAACTGCCGGCTCATTGGTGATCCGGCCCAGGCTCCGGAGGGAACTTCATCGCCGCCTGTATGTATGAACTCAAACGGTACGCCGGCCTCCTCATACATTTCACTGATCTCTTCAACCACTGCTTCGTAGAAATCATACACCGATTGCCGGGCCACACAAACCACATTGTCATGATAGTGCTGAGCAGAGGTATATTGTGAGGTGTCATTGGGATCAATCAGCCGGTACTTTTCGGCTGCTTCTTCTTTGCCTTCATCCATCAATCTTTCGTAACGGGCTTCCATTGCCTTAATGGCGGCGCGCGCATGGGCCGGGAAATTAACCGTGGGAATAACTTTGATGTGCCTTTTTTGGGCATAGGTGAGTATATCCTTGAAATCCTGCCGGCTGTAATGACCTGTGCCGTATTTGTTATCCACATAAGGTCCCGATCCATAAGAGGGATGCAAGTGTTCTTTTTCTTCAAGTGTATGTCCACGTTTCGAACCAATTTCCGTCAATTCGGGCAGTTCTTCGATTTCAAGCCGCCAGCCTTCGTCTTCTGTTAAAACCAACTGTAAAGTATTCAGTTTATAAGACGCCATTAGATCGATCATCCTGATTAACTCTTCCTTGGTCTGAAAATTGCGGGCTACATCTATATGCAAGCCCCTGTAACGGAATCTTGGTGCATCTTCAATCGTCATCACTTCAATTGCAGGAACGGAAGGCTCTCCTTCATAGGATTCAAGGGGTAATAAGTTCAGTAAACTCTGTATTCCATAAAATACCCCTGCATTATTGTTCCCGGTTATTTCGATAGTTTTTCCGGTAGACAACCGATAGGCTTCATTCTGCTTTCCGTTGACAGTCAAATTACCATCTGTTTTAAGGGATATGTAGAATTCACCGGAAGGTTTTTGCGTTGTGGTTTCCAACTGGGTACCATACATCTCATTGATACGTGCTGCCAGATATTCCGCTTCATTTTCCAATCCTTCCCCGTAGAAAATCTCCATTTCCTCTTTTGGGGTTACCTTTTTGCCTGTGCGTTCTATTTTATATGGTGAAGGAATCAAAGGTAATCTCTCATTGCCGGATATTTCTTTTAAGCCTTTATTTTCCTCAAAGCGTTTTTGGGCTGTCGGTAAAGGATAGAGGAATTCGTCCGAAGCTTCGTGATTTTTGAGCCAGGTAAGCGGTCTCATGGTGTAATTCTTGATATCCACAATCCTTGCTTCATTCCCCTCTTCGTCTGGAAAAACAAAGTAGGGATTCAAGGGGGCATCGGTTTCCTTTAGTAACATGCCACCGGCCTGATAGGGGATTTCAATGGTTTCACCGGGTTTAAGCGAAAATCCCTTTTCAGGTGTGAGCTTAAACCAGTCGCCGCTGATATGTTCCACCCGCACCGGTACATCATCATCCTGACTGATGCTGCGGGGCATCTGGCTGTAATACATAACCCAGTTGTCAGATCCCAGCGTGATGTCACTGTTGTTTTCAATAGTGAACGCTTGTTTGCTGACCTTTTGCTGATCAGTGAAGTCACTAACAAGTTCCCATGAAACATTAAATGCATCCGCAGGAGGCATTTCTTTTCCGTTTTTATTGGTACAGGCACCAAAAATCATAAGCAATAAAAGAATGGATAAAACATGAATTGTCTTCATTATTCTGAATTTTATATTAGCAATAATTTTGGCGAAATTTAAGGATTTCACTGTGAATTTATAAAACTTCGGCCATTACTTTGGTTCTTGGTCATCCTCTAGCCGGACAGTCAAGGGTTTGGATTTTTTTCCGGTATAAAGCGACAGGTGCGGGAAGGGTATCTCAATACCATGATCATCGAACTGTTTTTTATGGTCTTGAATACACTGTTCTTTACAGTCAGATAATTCTGCTTTTCAAACCACACTCCGAAAAGAATACTGATGCCGCTGTTGCCAAAATCGCGGAAAAGGATCAGGGGTTCGGGCTCGTCCAGGCAAAGCGGATTGTTTTTTGCTATTTCCGACAAAAGGGTGTGAACCTTCTCCAGATCCTCTTTATATGCCACACTGATATCAAAATCAAGCCTTCTTATGGGGAACCTGGTTATATTGGTCAGGTCGGTGGTGATCACTTTCTGATTGGGAATGCGTAATAGCTGGTTATCGAAGGTCCGGCATTACAGGGAAATTAGCATCCTTTTTCAGGGGCAGAATGATCCCGGGCATAAGGTAAGGGTGATTGTCAGAGCTTATAACGATGGTATGGCTTTTCGCGTAACGATTTCCCAAACAACCCGTTTTATCAGATTTTCAAATTACCAGGGAACAAACCGGGTTTTCGTTTCCTGATGACTGTACTGCATAGGCTGCAGATTATGGATCGTATAACACCAGCCAGAAGAAAGAATTCAAGGAAATCAGACCGGGCAGCATAAGATCAAAGCAACGAGAAAAAACAATGGTGCATGAAAATTCTGTAAAAAAATTTGTATCTTACTCCCTCGATTAATCTTTAAAGTTATTTTATGAAAAATTTACTTATTCATAAACAAATAACCAACCGGGATGAATTTTCAATTGATAAGTATCTCGTTGAAATAAGCAAAGAAGATTTGTTAACTCCGGAGCAAGAGGTAGAACTGGCAAGGAGGATAAAGAAAAATGATCAGAAGGCATTGGAAAAACTGATAAGAGGCAATCTCCGTTTTGTTGTATCGGTTGCCAAGAAATATCAATACCGGGGTCTAAGTCTCCTTGATCTGATCAACGAAGGCAATCTGGGATTGATCAAAGCAGCTCAAAAGTATGATGAGACCAAAGGATTTAAATTTATTACCTATGCTGTATGGTGGATCAGACAAGCCATCTTACAAGCCATAAATGAACATGGGAGAACAGTGCGACTCCCTTTGAATAAAGTCAATGAGATTACCAAACTTCATAAAGCATTTTCTGAAATTGAGCAAAACTTCGAAAGGGAGCCTTCCCAGGAGGAATTATCACAAGTTTTGCATTGGTCGCCCAGAATAATAAAAGAGTGCTGGGAATATTCCAACAGGGCAGTCTCAATGGATGCTCCGTTAAATGAAGATGAAGAATATACCATGTCTGAAACTATGGAAAGCAGTGAAGCTCAGCCAGAAGATCAACTTATCAAGGAATCCCTGAATCAGGAAATTAACAGAACCCTCTCCTCCCTTCTTACAGAAAAAGAAGCAACTATTGTCAGGCTTTATTATGGTTTGGGGAACCAACGTGCCTGCTGTATGCATGAAATTGCCAGAAGAAACAACCTAAGTATGGAGCGGACAAGGCAAATCAAAGAACAAGCCCTCCAAAAGATTAAAAGGAATAAAAAAAGCGGGAGGTTAAAAGGCTATCTTTGATAAGTTTCTCTGCCTGGTTAGATTGTGATCCATTGCAGAAAGATGAATAATTCCGGCAAAAACTAGTTATCTGAAGATCAATTGATTTAGGATATTCATTGAGGTTTATTATTTTATCGGAAAATCCGGATCACTATTTTGAGGAATCATTTGGAGCTTTAGCAGTATATAATTTTCATTTAGTTAAGAAAACAAAAAAGCTTCACAATAAGGTGAAGCTTTTTGTTTATAATGGAAAAAAATAAGGTCTGTATAGGGTTAAATCCGTTTAACATTAACCGCATATAATCCTTTTTCTCCTTCTTTGGGTTCAAAACTCACTTCGTCATTTTCCTGGATCTTATCAATAAGATCGGAAGCATGCACGAAGTACTCCTTGTCTGAATCTTTGTCTTTGATGAAGCCAAAGTTCTTGACCTCATTGAAAAATTTTACTGTACCTTCTTTCATAGTTTGAGTAATTAAAACATTTGAGGGCAAAGGTAAGCCATTCAAAAAATTAAACAAAATTTCCACAAAAAAAATTGCATTCAGTTAAATGGTTTGCCATTTCAATCCCGGACAAATAATAGTGCTCACCCTTTATCTTATTATACCTTCCAATATTAAACCACTAGAACGACAATATTTTCAATTTTTTTTTTAGATTTACACCCTGTTTCACAATTAATTGGTAATTGAAACTTTTATTGGGATAACAATTTAAAAGATTGATTTTGTAGTTATAATAAGAAATATTTAGAACAATTATAAGTTATAAATATAAACGCTAATCAATCAAAATATAATCATTATGGAAGATAACAAAGCCAGGATATATTTAAAGGTGGGAGAAATCGAATTCACAATAGAGGGTTCTCCTGATTATGTTTCACAGCAATATAGGGAAATCAAAGAGAAATTGTCTCTTAAAGAGAGATTAACTGGTAAAACCGAACCCCCTACCGATAAAACTACACCATCAAAAAGAAGACGCACAACCACCACCAAAAAGAAAAAATCTTTACAATCAACAACACAGGATTTTACTCAGTGGTTGGAGCACATGCCCAGTAATCTAAAAAATCGGGATAAAGCACTGGTTGCAGGATACTTTAATCAATTGAGGACAAAGGATCATGTATTTCGTGTGAGAGATGTAAATAATACCCTTAAGAACCAAGGTATAAATATCACCAATCCTTCCAGTCTGATCAATAACATTGTAAAATCGCAGAACATACTTCGGCAGGTTTCAAGAGAAGGGCGCCAGAAATATTATCAGTTGACAAAAGAAGGCGAGAAGTATATCAGAGAGTTACTGGGAGCTAAGAAAAAGAATGAGTGAATTGCCCATACTGCAAAGTTCTTAATTCCATTGATAATGGTCTTTTACATCCTTGTGTAAGCTCTATCAAATTGTACCTGAATTTATCCGATTGTCATTTGTCATTGTAAATATTCCTGTTTCAATATAACATATATTCTCTGATAATTAAAGGATTATTCTCAGAGTGGTTCTTCTTACAGATCGTATTATCATTATATTTTGACTTTAATAATCCCGCCTGCCATTTTAGATTTGTATCTAAATAAAAAATTTAAAACCAGAGAAGATATGGAAGACAAGACCAAAGTCAATGGTGCCGAAGCGCTTCTCCTGTCGCTGATCGGGGAAGAGGTTGATACGATTTTCGGGTACCCCGGCGGGGCCATCATGCCCAT
This sequence comes from uncultured Bacteroidales bacterium, assembly GCA_964399175.1. Classification (GTDB taxonomy): domain Bacteria; phylum Bacteroidota; class Bacteroidia; order Bacteroidales; family UBA12077; genus JAGXLC01. Next base: position 38,032 of record CAYNPZ010000010.1, read on the forward strand.
GTATGATAAGATGTATGACAAGCATGATTTGCTGAATCACATTCTTGTTCGGCATGAACAGGGTGCGGCACATGCTGCGCAGGCCTATGGCCAGGTTACAGGAAAACCAGGAGTTTGTTTTGCCACGTCAGGACCAGGAGCAACCAATCTGATGACAGGCATTACCAATGCAAACCTCGATTCTGTTCCCGTTATTTTTATTACGGCCCAGGTGCCTTCCGCTTTACTGGGTACTGATGCATTCCAGGAAACCGATATGGTTAGCCTCTCCATGCCGGTGACCAAATGGAATTACCAGATCACCTCGGCTGAAAAAATACCTGAAGCGGTTGCCAAAGCATTTTATTTTGCCAAATCCGGCAGGCCCGGGCCTGTTCTGCTGGATATCACCAAAGATGCACAAATCCAGGAATTTGATTTTCACTATAAAAAAATTAAGTCCATTCGTGCTTACAAACCCAAACCAACACTTGATAAAAAACAGGTTCAGCAGGCTCTTGATATGATGAGCCAGGCAAAAAAACCGCTGCTGCTTGCCGGACATGGAATACTGATGGCCAACGCCCGGGATGAACTCATGGAGTTTGTGGAGAATATCAAAATACCAACGGCAGTGACATTGTTGGGCAAGTCAGTTATTGACGAAAATCATCCTTGTTTCGTCGGTATGTTGGGTATGCATGGCAATTATGCCCCTAATAAGCTCACCAATGAAGCGGATCTGATCATTGCCGCCGGAATGCGTTTTGATGACCGTGTTACAGGCGATGTAACCCGTTATGCCCCCAATGCCAAAATTATCCATATTGATATTGATAAGGCCGAGCTAAATAAAAACGTCAAGGCAGATCTGGCTATTCATGCTGATATCAAAGATTTTTTACAGGGGGTCATTCCCGAGCAATACTATACCTGCAACTCTGAATGGCGCCAGAAGTTCAACAGGCTGAATGAAATGGAAAAAGAAAAAGTGATCGCCCCCGAGCTTTATCCTGAAAACGGCCATTTAAGGGCAGGGGAGGTAATCACCAAGATTTCCCGAATAACCAACAGGGAAGCAATCGTTGTCACCGATGTCGGACAAAACCAGATGATGGCTGCCCGGTACTACGCATTCAAAGAACCCAACACCCTAATCACTTCAGGAGGACTTGGCACTATGGGCTTTGGGTTGCCCGCGGCGGTGGGAGCACAGGTAGGCAGGCTAGATAAAACAGTAGTGATGTTTGCCGGAGACGGCGGATTCCAGATGACAGCCCAGGAACTGGGCACAGTGGTTCAATATCAGCTACCTCTTAAAATCGTTATTTTCAACAATAATTTCCTGGGCATGGTCCGTCAGTGGCAGAATCTGTTCAACGACAAGCGTTATGCCCAAACTACCATGCCAACTCCGGATTTTCCAATGATGGCAAAATCATTCGGTATAGAGAGTAAATGGGTCCATGAACGCGATCAACTGGATAACACAATAGAAGAAATGTTTTCCCATGAAGGTCCTTATCTGCTGGAAGTAAGCATCGAGAAAGAAGCCAATGTGTTCCCTATGATTTATCCGGGTAAGGCCGTTGACGAAATCGTACTCCATGAAGACTAATAACTCCAAAAGCCTTAAATAACCATGAAAGATCTGTATACAATCATTGCATTTTCTGAAAATCATATCGGTTTGCTAAACCGTATTACTATCATTTTCACCCGCAGGCATATCAATATTGAAAGCCTCACGGTTTCCTCCACTGAAGTAAAGGGTATCCACCGATTTAATATCGTGGTCAACGAAACCCGTGAACAAGTAGAAAAAGTAGTGGCCCAGATTGAGAAAGTTTCTGAAGTGATGCGGGCTGAATATTATACAAACGAAGAAATTGTTTCCAGGGAAATAGCCCTTTATAAAATACCCCTCAGAACAGCTATCGAGGAAAACCTGGAGCAGTTGCTCCGCGAGTACGATGCCCGGATGGTGGATATCCAGAATGATTTTGTGGTCATAGAAAAAACAGGCCACGTGAAAGATACAGAAAAAATTTATGAGCTTTTAAAACCATTTGGCATTCTTCAGTTTGTTCGCTCAGGCATAATACCCATCACCAAACAAAGAAAGGAACTGTCTGCCTATTTGAATGAGCTTCCCCGTAATGAGTATGTATGATAATATATAACCTTTTCTGCCCAGATTATGAAAAAAGCAAGCATCGGGGGTGTTTCAGGAGCAGGAGGACGGATCAATATATATGGGTAAACCATTAGATTAGAAGGAAAAGAAATAATGATTAAATCTCTGCCGGTGCATACCCTTTATTGAATAACCGGTAGTTTATATCTTATGAAGCAGATTTTATTTGTATTTTTGCAGGAAAAAAACAGGGTATGCAGGATGAAATAACCCAAGAACAAAAAAAGTTGGCCCGTTACGCCAAAGCCATGGGGCACCCGGTGCGTATGTATATTCTGGAATTACTATCCGCCCAGTCCTGTTGCTACAGTGGGGATCTCTCTGAGATTTTACCCATTGCCAAATCCACCCTTTCACAGCATCTTAAGGAATTGAAGGATGCCGGGTTGATACAGGGTACCATAGAAAGACCGAGGATCAAATATTGTCTGAATCAGGATAACTGGGAAGAGGCCCGTGAATTGTTCCGGGAATTTCTCCGATTATAGACCTTTGGCAGCATAAACCCCTCAAGCCCTCGCGCATTGAGATGCGTCAAACCCGTCTCGAACTCCGCTTCGTTCCGGTTCATAAACCTCACTCTGCTTGTTTGAATCATGTCGGTTAAAATCCCATAAAAAAATTTTTGGATCTGTAAAACTTTTATTTTATTCGTTCGTATATTTGCGAAACACGAATCAATAATCTAAAAACAGAAAAGATATGGAAATCAAAGTATTAGGGACAGGATGCCCCAAATGCAAGGCATTGACAAAAGCTGTGGAAGAAGTAATCGGTGAAACCGGGATGGACGCCTCGGTAACCAAAGTGGAAGACATTAACCAGATCATGCAGCATGGTGTAATGGTGACTCCTGCTTTGGTGGTTAACGGCAAAGTGGTTGCCAGCGGCAAAGTGCCTAAAAAAGACGAAATCAAGAAATTGTTAAACTAAAAATACACAATCAATCATGAAAATCACACAGGTATTATTCTTTGTTATGCTGGCTGGTATAGGGCTTTCCTGCAATGCACAGAGCAGCCAGGAAAATAAGCAGTCGGATGACAGCCAGGTCAAAGCAGAAAATGTTCAGGTATATTATTTCCATATGACCAGACGGTGCGCAACCTGCAAGGCAGTGGAAAATGTTTCAAAACAAGCCGTGAAGGAAATGGACGGGAACAATGTGAGCTTTGCAGCCTACAATGTTGAAAAGCCCGAGGGAGAAGAACAGGCCAAAAAGCTGGGCGTTCATGGGCAGGGCCTTTTGATCGTTAGCGGCGATAAGAAAATCAACCTTACCAGGGAGGGTTTCATGTTTGCCCGCACCAAACCCGAAAAACTGAAAGAGCTTGTTCAACAAAAAATCAATTCATTGTAATAATGGAAGAAACTTTAACCAACCTTCTGGAAAACAGCTCTATACCATTATTATCGGCCTTTATATTGGGACTGATGACCGCCATCAGTCCCTGCCCTTTGGCCACCAACATTTCAGCCATAGGTTTCATTGGGAAGGACATTGAAAACCGAAACAAGGTTTTTTATAACGGACTGATCTATACCTTGGGCCGGGCAGTCACCTATACCGGCCTGGCCGCAGTTATTTTATTGGGAGCCAACCAATTGGCACTCTCGGGGTGGTTTCAGCAATACGGCGAGAAGATCCTTGGCCCCCTGCTGATCATCATCGGGTTGTTTATGCTGGGGTTATTCAAGATCAATATTCCCGGGGTAAGCCGGTATATGCAACGATATCAGGAAAAAGGGGTAAGCTCTTATGGAGAAGTCCTGTTTATAGGTATTCTATTCGCACTGGCTTTTTGCCCTTACAGCGGTGTGCTGTATTTTGGAATGCTTATCCCGATGACCCTGAGCAGCGGCTCCGGCCTGGTTTTACCTGTGGTTTTTGCCGTTGCTACCGGTATCCCGGTGATCATTTTTGCCTGGTTGCTGGCCTATACAATTGCCGGGGTAGGGAAGCTCTATAATGGGATTAAGACCTTTGAGAGATGGTTCCGGCGTGTGGTGGCTGCCTTGTTTATTGGGATCGGTTTGTATTATGTAATTGTTATCTATTTGTAAAAAATTTTTTTATACATTTGTTTCGTTTTTTTACGAACTACGAATTTAGTGAAGAAGTTGATTGAGTAAAATTAGTAAATTAGTAAACTCAATGCACTTAATACAAAGACAAATGAGAAACTTTGAAGAATTGGAATTATACAGGGAATGCAGAAAATTCCGAAAAGATGTATCCATTCTGGTGAAGAGTTTTCCAAAAGATGAAAAATACCGTTTAACCGATCAGTTGCTACGTTGCAGCAGATCAATTACGGCGAATATTGCAGAAGGACATGGCAGATACCATTATCAGGAAAACATTCAGTTTTGCAGGCAAGCGCGAGGCTCATTGTGCGAATCTCTTGATCACTTAATTTGTGCCTTGGATGAAAAATATATTGATGACACTCAATTGAATGATTTCAGAAAAACATATGATCAGTGTTTGAAACTGTTGAACGGATATATCTTCTACCTTAACAAACGGAAAAATGATCAATTGGGAAGAAGTTAATTGGTTAATTGAGTTAAGTGGTTAATTGGGGCAAACCATTTAATCCACATAATTAACTTAATCACTTACTCAACTTATTTAACTCAATTAACTGAGTTACTTAGTCAACAAAAAACAAAATCAGAAGAAAATCTATGGAGTGGAAAAAAGAAATCAAAATATTATTCTGGATGGCAGCAGTTTTTCTGTTTGCCTACTTTCTGCCTTTATACAGCGAGCGTTTCCGGGAAGCGATCATGGCGATGCTGGACCTGACCAAATGGTATGCACAGGAGCATGTGATCCTTTGCCTGTTGCCAGCGTTTTTTATTGCCGGTGTTATTGCAGTGTTCATCAGTCAGGGTGCGGTATTGAAATATTTCGGAGCCCAGGCCAAAAAGTGGGTTTCCTACTCAATCGCCTCGGTCTCGGGAACCATTTTAGCCGTATGTAGTTGCACCATTTTGCCTCTGTTCTCCAGTATTCATAAGCGGGGAGCGGGTTTAGGCCCGGCCATAGCGTTTCTTTACTCAGGCCCGGCCATCAACATTCTGGCAATTATCTTAACGGCCCGCATTCTGGGCTTTGAAATGGGGGTAGCCCGTATTATTGGTGCCGTGATCTTTGCCATTGTCATTGGTAGCATCATGTCATTCATTTACAGAAAAGAAGAAAAAGACAAGGCCGACCGGCAAATGAATGTTCCGTTGGATGAAGAGAAACGACCCATGTGGCAAACGGCCATCCACTTTTTTACATTGGTGCTCATTTTGGTATTCGCCAACTGGGGCGCTCCGGCTGATGATGTAAACAGTGGCGGATGGTACTGGATATGGGCGAACAAATGGAACATCACTGCTTTTTTTGGTATTGTGCTGGCGTTTACACTGGTCTATGTATTAAAGCTTAAATGGCAGTATGTGGCAATAGCTGTGATTATCACTGCTGTTTCGGCTTTTGTTACGACCAATCCCCAGATTCCAATGGTTGTTGGAATCGCAGGCCTTACGCTCTTAACGCTATTTGACAAAAGAGATGAGGATAACAGGCAATGGACCCTCTCTACCTGGGACTTTGCCAAGCAGATCCTGCCCCTGCTGGCCATCGGGGTGCTGATAGCCGGTTTCCTTCTGGGGTCAACCCACGGCGATACCGACATGCCCGGCGTAGTGCCCAATAGATGGGTGGTGAGCCTGGTGGGAGGCAATTCGCTCTTTTCCAACTTCTTTGCCTCCATTGTGGGCGCTTTTATGTATTTTGCAACCCTTACAGAGGTGCCTATTTTGCAAGGGCTAATTGGCGCCGGTATGGGCAAAGGTCCGGCATTGGCCTTGTTACTTGCAGGTCCGTCACTCTCCCTGCCCAATATGCTGGTGATACGTGGAGTGATAGGGACCAGGAAAACCCTGGTATATGTTGCTCTCGTAGTGGTTATGGCCACTATATCAGGACTGATCTATGGGGGTATGTAGGTTCAGGAACCAATAACATTTTTTCCTAAAATTATAAGCTATGAGAGAATGTAATATTTCTATAGGATTCATCGGGGGAGGAAGAATAACAAGGATCATACTGCAGGCATTGAAGCAAAAAGGCATTCAATGCAAAGAAATAAAAGTATATGATCCCGACTCCCCGCAAATTGAAAAGCTCCAGTCTGTCAATGAGCAGATTAAATCCTTTGAAACCGCGGCAGAAGCTGCAGAAGCTGACCTGGTATTTCTGGCTGTTCATCCGCCGGAGGTCAAAAACAGCCTGGAAGCTATAAAAGCTGCCATAAAACCGGAAACTTTACTGGTATCTTTAGCTCCAAAAATAAAGATTGACACCTTTAACCAAATCCTGGGAAAAAACTGCCCGGTAATCCGGATGATTCCCAACGCTCCTTCGGTTATCAATAAAGGATACAATGTAATAGCCTATTCAAATAGCCTGAGTTTCGAGGAAAATGAAGTGCATCAACAGGTCATCACACTGTTGGAGGCCCTGGGCGATCTTATCCATGTAGATGATGAAGACAAACTGGAAGCCTATGCTGTTATAACCGGCATGGGACCCACTTACCTGTGGTTTCAGTTGCATGAGCTCTATGAAATAGCCAAAGAGTTTGGAATGGAAGATCAGGAAGCCCGGGAGGCCATCAGCAAAATGGTGAAAGGAAGTGTTGAAACTCTCCTGGAATCCGACCTCGACTTTGATGAGGTGATGGACCTTATACCCTTCCAGCCTTTATCTCAGCACCATGAATCTATTAAGGAACTGTACCGGAGTATATTAACCAACATGCACAATAAACTAAAATAATTATGATGGATATTAAAATTATCGGAAAAGGATGTCCCAATTGCGAAAAATTGGAAAGCCTCTGCAATGAGGTAATCAACGAAGAAAACCTGGATGCTGATATCGACAAGGTAACAGATGTCAATGAATTCGCCGACTACGGGGTGATGATGACACCGGGATTGTACGTGAACGGAAAACTCCTTTCACAGGGAAAGATCCCTGTAAAAAGCACCCTCAAGAAATGGCTTGAAAAAGCTCAGGAGTAATGTCTATGAACCAAACAGATTATCAGGAGACGGCGCTTGCAGGTGCTCCCTATTTTCTGGCGGTTTCCCATCCGGCCAGGATACAGATATTGTTGCATCTGGCAAAATACAAGGGTTGCCGGGCAGGCAGCATATCTGCCCGCCTGCCCCTTGCCAAATCCACCGTTTCTCAGCATCTGAGCAAGCTGAAAAGGATGGGTCTCGTTACCTGCACACGGGAAGAAACCTGTGTCAATTATACCCTCAATGAGCAGGCGTTGGATGAGCTCAGGTCATACTTTGAAGATTTTATGGATACCCTGGACAGGATGCGGGAAAATCGCAGAGAATGTTGCCCGGACAATGAGGAAATGGACTGTGGCCTGGAGACCTCGGGATAAAGATCTAAACCAGGGTCTTGATTCATTCGGATAAAGGTTGATTATATGTTTGTAATTCAATTAAATAGAACCTCAAAATTCGAGCCTTGTGCTTCCTTCGCCAT
>CAYNPZ010000011.1:0-44741 GCA_964399175.1 uncultured Bacteroidales bacterium
ATAAGATGACTTGACATTTTCCGGGTCTTCAAGAAACAACGGTGATTCCTCTTCTTCTTCCAGGAAGGGATATTCTTCTTCATCTTCAAATTCAAAGGGTAATTTTATGGTATCCTGTGAGGATAAAGTATCAGAAAGAATCTGGGGTTCCTGGAGGGAAAAATTAATGTGAGCCTCTGATGACAATCCACAAGCCCACAAAAACAAAAATATTACCAGCTTATTTATTTTAAATCGCTTAAAATCCAAGGATAATGATTGGGGTTGCTATAGTTTTTTTAATGCTTTTTTTACTAACTCTTCTACATTTAAGCCGGGATCCTGATGATTCAGCGTTTCCAGTACTTTTTCCACATTCTTTCTGGAGAAACCTAAAGTTACTAATGCTGATAACGCTTCTTCCCTGATTGTATTGTCTTGCGTTTCGATAATTTGTTTTTCGATGCCTTCTTTTTCCAGTTTATCCTTTAGATCCACAATGATTCTCTGAGCAGATTTCGCCCCTATACCCTTTATGGTTTTAAGGGTGTTTACCTCACCATTGATTATTGCATCTTGTAGCTCTTCAGGAGAAAGAGAAGAAAGCATCATGCACGCGGTGTTGGCGCCCACACCTGAGACAGAAAGCAGATTCCTGAAAATTTCCCGTTCTTTTTTGTCAGCAAATCCATAAAGAAGATAGGCATCCTCACGAACTATTTCATGGATGAATAAAGTACATTCCTTATGATTTGAAATCTGAGAATAAGTGTTTAAGGATATATTAACAAAATACCCTGTATTCAGGTTTTCAACCACCACATAAGCTGGAGTGACCTCATTAATCTGGCCTTTCAGGAATTCAATCATATTGTGATTTTTTCAGTGGGCTAAATTAATATAAAATTCATTTAGATGGAACATTGATTTTGATATTTTAAAATATGAAATGTAGATAGTTATGTATGTCGTTATAGCGGAAATTTTGTTATTCGGGGAAAGGAGATTGAATTTATGATTTTATTCAATAAATTTTAATTTTGAAGGTTTGTCATTTATAATGATAATGGAGCTAATATGCGAGTTGAAGAAGATTATTTAGGAAGGAAGGAAATCCCGGATAATGCACTATATGGCATTCATGCCTTGAGGGCATCAGAAAATTTTCCGGACCGAACCCCTTTTCATGAGGAGTGGTATCGTGCACTGGGTTTAGTCAAGCTTGCCTGTTATCAGACATACCAGAAATTCAGAAAGGCCATAAATCAAAAATATCCAAACGTTGATGTTCCCTTGAGGTTTATAGATTCGGATGCACTGGAAGCCATGATAAAAACTGCCGGGGAGATATCTCAGGGGAAACATTTTAATGATTTTATAGTACCGGCCATACAGGGAGGAGCCGGAACCAGCATCAATATGAATATCAATGAAATTATTGCCAATACTGCACTTCAAATGCTTGGTAAAAAACCGGGGGAATATCGGTGGATAGAACCCATTGAGCAGGCCAATGTATACCAGTCAACCAATGATGTGGTTCCTACCTCCCTGAAAGTTGCCGTCATGCGTTTGCTTGAAGACCTGGAAGATGGTATCAATAACCTTAGGAAGTCATTGGAAAGTTTTGAAAATAAACACAGAAATGATCTAAGAATAGGTTATACCCAAATGCAGGAAGCCGTCCCCAGCTCTTATGGGAAGCTTTTCAGTACTTATAACGAAGCCCTGTCTAGAGACTGGTGGCGTGTTAGCAAATGTGCTGAACGCATTAAGGTAGTGAATCTTGGAGGGAGCGCTATTGGGACCGGTATTACAGTTCCCACTTTTTTCATTATGGAGGTGGTCCCTGTGCTTAGACAGCTTACCGGTCTGCCTCTTGCAAGAAGTGAGAATATGCCGGATGCCACTTCTAATTTGGATGCTTTTGTAGAGGTTCATGCTACGCTTAAAGCGCATGCTGTAAACCTGGAGAAAATGGTTTCCGATTTGCGACTTTTGTCCTCGGATTTGGCCAATCAGCATGAGGTAACCATACCTCAACAACAGGTGGGAAGTTCTATAATGCCAGGTAAAGTAAATCCTGTGATTCCGGAATTTGTTGTTGGCTCAGTACATAAAATTTATGCCAACGATAACCTGATCTCCTCGCTTGCAGGCCAGGGCAATCTTGAATTGAACCCGTATACCCCGATTATTGGTCATGCTGTGATAGAAAGCCTGAAACTACTGAAGGGCATTAATCAAACTTTAAAAGATAATATGATGGATCGTTTGGGCGTTAATACGAAAATTGCCTGGGAACGTTTGTGCCAAAGCCCGGCCATCACTACGGCATTGAGTCCTTATTTGGGATACCACAAAGCCAATAATCTGGCGTTGTTAATGAAAAATGAACAGATGGATATATTTGAGGCAAATGACCATTATCAATATATCCCCCGGGAAAAGCTGGAATCATTGCTGACGCCGGACAATCTTCTTAAAATGGGATTCAGGATTGATGAACTTAGAGAATCCTGACTTCTGTTGAATAAATCTAAAAATCCCACAGAATTATGGCAAAAGGAAAAGAATCGAAACCTCATCTCGGAATATATGGCAGGAGGAATAATGGGAAAAGTTCTTTGATCAATCAGGTTGCGAATCAGGATATTGCAATTGTTTCTGATCATGCCGGTACAACCACTGATCCTGTGAAGAAATCATTTGAAATTACAGGTTTTGGTCCTGTGGTTTTGGTGGATACCGCGGGAATTGACGATACAGGCGAGCTGGGTGAAAAAAGAATATCCAAAACGCGTTCATCAATTAAAACCATTGATGTGGGGATTCTGATTATCACCCACAACACCTTCGGTGATTTTGAAAGGAAAACAATCGAAGAATTCAATAAGCATTTTACGCCTTTTTTCGTTATCCATAACAAATCGGACATAGAGCCGCTGGATCCCGGATTGAAAGAACAAATCCAAAATGAATTTGATTGCCATGTATTGGATTACAGTATATTAAACGGCAATGATTCAGATGTTGTCATAGATACCATAAAGAAAACCATTCCTGAATCTGCTTTTAAAATTCCTTCATTGATTGGGGATTTGATAAGTTATGGAGATATCGTTCTGTTAATAACGCCCATTGACATTGAAGCGCCTGCAGGCCGGTTAATTTTGCCGCAAGTGCAGACCATCCGGAATGTTCTGGACAATGATGCCGTAAGTATTATTCTAAAGGAGAGAGAAGTGGATGCTTTTATGCGCCAAACCGGGATTAAGCCAAAATTGGCCATTACCGACAGTCAGATGTTCACCAAGGCTGATGCTTCAGTGCCTCCTGATGTGCCTCTGACCAGTTTTAGCATCGTATTGGCCAGGTTCAAGGGAGACTTTGAAAGTTATTTAAAAGGTACGCCCAAAATCTCAGAGCTGAAAGATGGAGATCGGGTTTTATTATTGGAGTCGTGTACCCATCACGTATCTTGCGACGACATTGGCAGAGTGAAGATCCCCAGATGGATCAGCAATTTTACCGGGAAAGAGCTTGAATTTGAAGTGGTCGCGGGACTGAATGATTTACCAGGGGATATAACAGACTATGCCCTGGTTGTTCAATGCGGAGGATGCATGATTACTCGTAAACAACTTATAAATAGGATAAGACCTGCCGTGGAAGCAGGAGTTCCCGTTACCAATTATGGAATGGCCATTGCATATGTTCATGGGACTTATCACCGGGCCATTGCTCCTTTTATTAGCCGTGAAATAGAAGCCTTGGATTACTTGTAGTTTCCCGAATATTTGAAAAAAATATCAAATTGTTTTAAAATAGTTTGCTTATTAATAAAATTATGCTAACATTTAAAATGAAAATGAACATTTGGATTTCTATAATGTTCTAAAAGTTAGTTGTATAATTTTAAGATAAATTTTATGGTTGAGTTTTGGGACGAAAGGTATGATACAAAGGAGTTTGTATACGGTCAAGCGCCAAATGCATTATTTAAGGATTTTGTAGACCGGACTTCGCCTGGTGATTTGCTATTGCCTGCTGAAGGAGAAGGCAGAAATTCCGTTTATGCTGCACTGAAAAAGTGGAACGTCACAGCATTTGATTTTAGCAGCCAGGCCAGAAACAAAGCCATGCAACTTGCAGCCGAATATGACGTGAAGATAGAATACCATATTTCTTCAATTGAAGATTTTCAGACCGATCGCCAGTTTGATGCTGTGGGATTGGTTTTTCTTCACTTGCCGCCGGAAAAAAGGCAAGAAATGCATCGCAAATTAACTACCTTCCTGAAGCCGGGAGGATATTTCCTTATGGAAACTTTTTCCAAAAAACAAATTCACTATAATACCGGTGGTCCCAAAAATGTTTCCCTGTTATATAGCGGACAGGAATTGGTAGAGGATCTTAAATCCCTTGAACTGGTCCATTATAAAGAAAAACGCCGTAAACTTAACGAAGGACGCTATCATAAAGGCGAAGCGGAGGTGATACAGCTGATCGCCCGGAAGTTAAACTAATCATCTTCAAATTCTGAAATCCCAGAGACTTGTATTGTATATTTTGATAAAGTAAACACAGATTTATAAAACAGTATATATTGTGTTTGCTTTATTCATTGTCACTTGATGCTCCAATCAGTAAAGCCCCACCCATCAGGGAGGTGTCTTTTAATAGCTGCATTATGGACGTTTTTGCTGTTGCCGGATCAAACAGGCCTGGAACATGGATGGTGAAAATAAAGATCAATAACAAAACGGCCAGTAAATAACAGGCAAGTTTAACGTATTTTTTCAGTATAATGCTCACACTGACAGCGATCAGAAAAAGTCCGGTCAGTAATACTGTGAATCCTGTTCCCGGTATGAAAGAAGTGAGCATCCCTGTAAAAAAATCCACCATTAAAAAATGATTCAGACCAAAAATACCAAATGGCAGAGCAAATAATATTCTTCCTAAAATTGAGAAGTTTTTCATTGGTTTTTATCTTATATTATCTACCTACATTTCAATTGAATACAATTGATATTGAAAAATGTTCATCACTTATAAATAAAGAGCTAGTTAACAAAAACTTATGGGTATATGCTTTTATGTCCCAGAGGGGATCAATTGTTTAATTCTGAAAATATTGTCCTTATGGGAATTTTTTTAGAATTGAATTTAGGGTTCCACAATTTCAACCTGATAGATTTTGCTCCAGCGTTTTCCTGTAAGGAATAACCTTTGATTTTCACTGTCATAGGCGATTCCATTCAATACATTGTCTCTGTCATTTTTATATTTTTCCGGCACCAGCTTGCTGCAATCAATTCTTTCCAGCACTTTGCCGGTTTCTGGATCAAAACTGATGATATAGGATTCCTGCCAAATGTTGGCGTAAACCTTGCCATTAATGGATTCTAGTTCATTAAGGTCTTGTATAGGGCCATTGTGGTTGTATACCTTTATTCTGTTTATTTCGTTAAAATATTCGGGGTCAAGGAAATAAATTGTTGCTGTGCCATCGCTCATTATCAATCTTGTTCCGTCGGTGGTTAATCCCCATCCCTGGGTTGGGTATTGGACTTTGTTAAGCAGCTCAAGACTTTCTTTGTCGTAAACAAATCCGGTTTTGGAAGTCCAGGTAAGCTGAATGATCCTGCCGTTAACAGAAGCGATGCCCTCTCCGAAATATTCATTGGGTAATGCGTGACTGCTGATCAATTCGCCGGTTTCCAGTTCAACCTTTCGTAAAGAGGACCTTCCTCTTTTTCCTGTACCTTCATATAAAAAGCCGTTGTCATAAAATAGTCCCTGTGTATAGGCATTGGGATCATGAGGATAGATCTTTACTATATTAACCGTTAGTTGTTTTGGCCGGATGTCTGAAAGGAATTTTAAGGATTTGTAGTGTGATTCCCGTTTTCCATTGCTAAGAAAAATATCTAACTTAAAAGTATTGTTTCCTACAGGCAGGTTGGAGGTCTGAATGTTGATTATATCATGATTTTTTGTTATTATGTTCTGAATTTTAGAATTGGCATAAGTTTTCACAGAGTCAACAATGACCGAATCGGGTGCTGCAAGCTCGAATTGAACCAAATCTCCGATTACATAATTTTCCTTTTTCTCCTCAAGATTTAGTCTGGTAATTTTCTGGTGATCCACCTCTTTTATTTTTTCTGAAGCAGCGTCCTGTGTTTTTTCACCCTTCTTGCTTTTTCGGTCGGAACAAGAGTTAACTGCCAATATTGAAAGTAAAACGATAAAATATTTTATCATAGGGCTTATACAATTTATGTATTTATCTGAAAATCCTTTTAAAGAAAGGGACTTTGGATTTACCTGAGATTTGGTTTTTTTTGTTTTCTTTGTAAATATCGGGATTCATTATTTTCCAAACTTCACTCCATCCGGGAAATCCACCCAGATTTTTATCATCGATATACACGTCGGCTGCAATTTTACGGCTGATGCTTTCATCATACTTTTCTTCAGGATAATTTTTATTCACAGCATAGAATTCGATCCCGTTTTCATTGCAGAATGCCACGGCCTCGTCAAGCTTTTTACCTGCACGGTAAGTCCAGAGGATCAGGAAATGGCCCTTATCCTGTAATGCAGAAAGCGTCTCGAATGCAAACAGCTTCGGCTTTCCTATGGCAGGATACTTGTTTTCTACTATGGTGCCGTCAAAATCTACTGCAATTTTCATTAATCCTTATTATTTTATGCAAAGATAAAATTTCTTGATGAGAATTTCAGAATGACCAATTTACCGGGAGTTATCATTTTTACCACTAAATGAATATCTCAGGGAAAAGATATTTGAATACAATGCAATCGACTGATCTCCCAGATCAGTGAGAGAGTAATCCAGGGAAATATTATTATAATGTATTCCAACCCCAATGTTGGGTTGGTAATTAATGGTCTGAGTACCGCCCATCCCTTCTATTTCCTGAAAGTTACCTACCCCAAGACGTAGGTAGATAATGCGGCTGTAGTTGAATTCTGCTCCCAGACGGGGATTTACACTGAAGATATCTGAGGTTAGCAATGAATGTCTTCTTCCGTCAGAAATTACATTCAGGTTTAATTCAAACAATGCTTCAAATTTTTTGGCAAAAGGTATTTGATAGGCTGCTCCAAGTGTCAGTCTAGGTAAGGTAAGTTCAATATTGTTTTCCGGGGCAAAGTTGAAGGTGCTGTCCTTCACTTCTATCTTCAGTTGATCTTCATTATAGGTCCATGCATTAAAGGTGGTTGTTATGTCCTGCAGCATTCCGCCAAATTGCCAATTCCCGGCGCTGTACTGAACACCTGCATCAAATCCGAACCCCCATGCTGTAGCAAATTTTCCTACACTTCGGTGTATTACTTTAACATTTCCACCGTAATAAAGATTTTTAATGGAGGATTTCCTTGAATAAGAGAGAATAAATGCGTAATCTGCAGCTGAGAAATAGCTGATTCTGTCGTAATCTATATTTCCCTGGTTGTCTATGAGCTCTGTAGTATTGGGTATGTTGTCTACACCAAATCGTATTAAAGAGGCTCCCATGTGCTGGGTTGAGTCGATGCGCATGGCCCCTCCGATATAATCATACTTGGCGATCCCCGTAAAATATTCTGCGTGCATCGCCCCCAGTTCATAGGTGTCTTTTAGTCGGGATAATCCAGCGGGATTCCAATACCCGGAGGTAACATCATCAATATGAGCTACCGTGGCATTGGCCATTCCAAAGGCCTTTGCTCCTATACCAAGTGACAGGAATTCATTGCTGTATTTGGCAGTTTGAGCTGTACAAATTAATGGGTGGATAATAACAAAAAGCAATACCAAATACTTGTGCATCAGGCAAAATCTTTATATTGGGTTTGCGGGATGATTTTATAAAATTACAACCTTTTTAAGCGCAAAAATGGAAAATTAATTTATCGTACATTCCATCAGATTCTAAAAAATATTTGATCAGGGGATGAAACTACTTAATTTAACTTATTTTTGTGTAAAATATTGCTAAATATTTCACAGTTTGCAGAAGTTACGATATCACATACCCAATGCAATCACATCCCTCAATCTTCTGGCGGGGTGTTTATCGATTGCATATGCATCTTTTGGTCATTTATGGATTGCAGCTATATTTGTTTTTATTGCTGCCATTTTTGATTTTTCAGATGGACTGGCTGCACGGCTCTTAAAAGCCTACTCACCGATAGGTGTTCAGCTCGATTCGCTGGCCGATATGATAAGTTTTGGACTGGCCCCGGCTTTTCTAGTCTTCAAAAATGCTTCGGACCTTTTTATCTCCTACCAGAATCCGCAAACGATTGCATCAGTAGGATGGATACACGGGATTGCCCTTTTCATACCCTTTATTTTGAGTGTCTTTGCCGCTTTACGGCTGGCCAGATTCAATATTGATACCCGGCAAAGCGAGCATTTCGTTGGTTTACCCACTCCTGCCATGGCCATTTTTTTCGTCTCTGCAATAATTTTTTTTCAAAACACTGAATTTCAATTCATAAATACAATAGCCCATTCGGTTATTTTCTGGGATGGTTTGGCCATACTTTTCTCATTTCTTATGGTATCAGAATTAAAGATGATCGCATTTAAATTTAAAAATCTCACCTGGTCTGATAATCAATTTCAATATTTGTTTATTGGAATTTCTGCCATATTATTAATATCATTGCAGACAATGGGTATACCCCTTATAATATTGTGGTATGTGATATTATCATTTGTTTATCATGTAAATTATGCAAAAACAGTGTCGTTATGAAAAAATATATTGCTGAAATCAATGTAATGCCTTTAAAGAATCTGCTTGATCCCCAGGGTAAAGCTGTGTTCCATAGTATGCAGAAAATTGGCTTTGAAGAGGTTACTTCTGTGAGGATCGGAAAACACATCACCATGGAAATTGAGGCTGAAAGTAAGGAAAAAGCCATAGAGAGGGTAAATGAAGCCTGTAACAAGATACTTGCCAATCCTGTTATGGAAGGCTATGATTACACAGTGCGGAAAGCAGAAGAGTGACCCGTTAAAATAATTTGGTTGTCATCATTTGTATGATTTGAAATCTGTTTTTTCCTGAGAAGGTCCGGGAGATCCCATTAAATGATATACGGTGAAATTCTTTAAGGGTACCTGATGTGCTGGATGGAAAATTTATCTTTCCTTCGTAAAATAGAATTGCTTCTTCATAGTTCTAAATATTCAGCCCATAATTGAAATTGTTTGTTCCCAATTGATTAGATCTATATCCCTTTTCATGTCTTATTTTTAAGAACTTTTAAATCCAATTAAGGGAGATGATTTGTCGTGCAAAAATTATGAATTTATCAAAAAACATTATATTTTTGCGGCTCTTTAATTAATTCTTTAGTATTAAGAGTTTTACATCGACTTTAGGATTTAAGGAATGTGCGCAAAAGCGCAATAATTTTTCAAATTAATAGGAAATTAATTGGGTATTTATTAAAAAAAAAATACCTTTGCGAACCGATTTTGGAAACAGTGATTTAAACTAAACTGATTATATGCCAACAATACAGCAATTAATTAGGAAAGGACGAAAGCAAACAGAGAAAAAGAAAAAAGCGCCGGCTCTGGATTCATGTCCGCAGAAAAGAGGAGTGTGTACAAGGGTATATACAACTACTCCTAAAAAGCCGAATTCTGCAATGCGTAAGATTGCAAGGGTAAGGTTAACCAATGGGAAAGAAGTGAATGCTTATATACCCGGGGAAGGTCATAACCTACAGGAACACTCTGTTGTATTGATCCGTGGAGGAAGGGTAAAGGATTTGCCCGGAGTTAGATATCATCTGGTTCGCGGAACATTGGATACTTCAGGTGTTGAGGGTCGTTTGCAGGGCCGATCGAAATATGGCACCAAAAAACCTAAAAAGTAATTAATAAAGTTTAGCTGAAAAATGAGAAAATTTAAAAATAACCAGCAGGATCGTTTACCTGACCCAAAGTTTAATGAAACCTTAGTAACAAGGTTTGTAAACGATCTGATGTATAATGGTGAGAAATCATTGGCTTTCAAAATCTTTTATGATACATTGGATATTGTGGGTGAGCGGATGAAGAATGATGAAAACAGCCCTCTGGATATATGGAAAAAAGCATTGGATAATGTTGCGCCGGTTGTTGAGGTGAAGAGCCGGAGAATAGGAGGAGCTACGTTTCAGGTACCCCAGGAAGTGAATCCTGAAAGAAAGACTTCGATCAGCATTAAAAACCTTATAAAATATGCCAGGCAGCGCAGTGGGAGAAGCATGAAGGAGAAACTGGCTGCTGAGGTCATTGCTGCCTATAACGAAGAAGGCGGAGCATTTAAACGGAAAGAAGAAATACACAGGATGGCAGAGGCAAATAAGGCTTTTGCGCATTTCAGATTTTAATTGTTGAATTATTTAGAACTGTAGTTTTAAGAGAAAAGAGGATCAGAGTTAGGGATGAATACTAATTTGCAATATACCAGGAATATAGGGATTATGGCTCATATTGATGCCGGTAAAACCACTGCTACTGAGCGTATGCTGTATTATGCCGGTATTACCCATAAAATAGGGGAGGTGCATGATGGTGATGCCCAGATGGACTGGATGGTTCAGGAACAGGAAAGAGGAATTACCATCACATCTGCGGCAACTACTTGTTTTTGGAAATATGGGGATGATGACTATAAGATCAATATTATTGACACGCCGGGCCACGTAGACTTTACAGTGGAGGTAGAACGATCGCTGCGTGTTTTAGACGGAGCGATTGCTGTTTTTTGCGGGGTTGGAGGTGTTGAGCCTCAGTCCGAAACAGTTTGGCATCAGGCCGATAAGTACAGTGTTCCAAAAATTGCCTTTGTAAATAAAATGGATCGTCAGGGAGCTGATTTTTACTCTGTGGTAAACCAAATTAAGGATAAACTCAAGGCCAATCCCATACCTTTGCAGATACCCATGGGTGCAAGTGATACATTTAAGGGTGTGGTTGACCTTATTGAAAATAAGGCAGTTGTTTGGATAGATGATGAAACACTGGGTACCAATTATGAATATCAGGAAATACCTGATGATTTGAAAGATGAGGCCGAAAAATACAGAAACCAGCTAATCGAAGCTGTTGCTGAATACGATGATGCCCTTCTGGAAAAATTCTTTGACGACCCGTCTTCTATTACAAGGGATGATATGCAGGATGCCATTCGTAGGGCCACTATTGACATGAGCATTGTGCCCGTTCTCTGTGGTTCGGCATTCAAAAACAAAGGTGTTCAGAAATTACTGGATGCGATAATCAACTTTTTACCAAGTCCTATCGATATTAGCGCAATCGAAGGAATGCATCCCAGAACCAGCGAGCCACTGGATAGAAAACCCAGCCTTGATGAACCTACTTCAGCCCTGGTATTTAAAATTGCCACCGATCCCTATGTCGGTCGGCTTGCCTTTATGAGGGTTTATTCTGGGGTGCTGACTGCTAAATCTACTCTTTATAATCCGAGAACGGAGAAAAAAGAGCGTGTGAACCGGCTTTACCAGATGCATGCCAATAAGCAGAATCCCAAGGAAAAAATTGAAGCGGGTGATATCTGTGCAGCTGTTGGATTCAAGGATCTGAGAACCGGAGATACGCTTTGCGATTCCAATAAACCCATCCTTCTCGAATCCATAGAATTTCCTGAGCCTGTGATTGGAATAGCTGTGGAACCCAAAACGCAGAAAGAGTACGATAAGCTTTCCGTAGCACTTGCCAAACTTGCAGAAGAAGATCCGACTTTTACGGTGCGTACAGATGAGAATTCAGGACAAACCGTGATCAACGGTATGGGCGAACTTCATCTTGAAGTAATTATGGACAGGCTTAAGCGTGAATTCAAAGTTGATTGCAACCAGGGTGCACCGCAGGTAAATTACAAAGAAGCTATCACACAGGAAGTGGACCATCACGAGGTGTTCAAGAAACAGACCGGTGGTCGCGGAAAATTTGCCGAAATCTCTGTTAAGATTGGTCCTTCAGATGACGATATCAAAGGTCTGCAGTTTGAAAACAAGATCAAAGGTGGCAACATTCCAAAAGATTTTATTCCTTCTGTAGAGAAGGGCTTTAAAGATGCTATGTTAAATGGGATTCTGGCCGGATACCCAATGGATAGCCTAAAAGTGGTATTGTATGATGGTTCTTACCATGAAGTGGATTCTGATCAGCTTTCCTTCGAAACCGTAGCCAGAATGGCCTTTAAAAATGCACTTGTAAAAGCCAAGCCTGTTTTACTTGAGCCTATTATGAAGGCTGAGGTCATTACTCCTGAAGAATATATGGGTGATGTGATCGATGACTTCAACAAGCGGAGAGGCAATGTTGAGGGCATGGAAAATAAAGGCAGTGCCAAAGTGATTAAGGCCACCGTACCACTAGCCGAAAAATTTGGTTATGTTACCGTATTGAGAACCATTACTTCAGGAAGGGCAACTTCAACCATGGAATTTTCTCACTATGCTGAAGTGCCGAAGGAAAAAGCCAAAGAAATTATAGAAAAAGCAAAGGGAAAAATAGAATTAGTATAAATCCTTATTTATAATGAGTCAGAAAATAAGAATAAAATTAAAATCCTACGATCACAATTTGGTGGACAAAAGCGCAGAAAAAATTGTGAAGACGGTAAAGTCCACAGGGGCCGTTGTTAGTGGACCAATTCCGCTTCCCACGAAGAAACGGATTTTTACTGTTAATCGTTCGCCATTTGTGAATAAAAAAGCTAGAGAACAATTTCAGCTCTGCTCATTTAAAAGGTTGATGGATATTTACAGTACAACGCCCAAAACCATCGACTCACTGATGAAGCTGGAATTGCCTAGCGGTGTTGAGGTTGAAATTAAAGTTTAAATTAAAAAGTCACAAGGAATGGCTGGATTAATTGGAAAGAAAGTTGGAATGACTTCGATTTTTGGTGCCGAGGGAGAAAATATTCCATGCACCGTAATACAGGCGGGTCCATGCGTAGTGACTCAGGTTAAGACTGAGGAGAAAGATGGTTATTCTGCCTTACAACTCGCTTTTGATGACAAAAAAGAAAAACGTACGCCCAAGCCTTTACTTGGTCATTTTAAAAAGGCAAAAACTGCCCCAAAAAAACAAATCGCAGAATTTGAAGGGTTTGGGGATGAATATAAGCTGGGAGATACTATTACAGTAGAAATGTTTCAGGACGATACCTGGTTGGATGTCTCGGGTATAACCAAAGGAAAAGGTTTCCAGGGTGTGGTCAAACGCCATGGTTTTAGTGGAGTTGGCGAAAAAACCCACGGTCAGGCTGATCAGGAGCGTGCCCCAGGATCAGTCGGAGGATCTTCAGATCCTTCCAGAGTCTTCAAAGGAATGAGAATGGCTGGCAGAACAGGTGGCGAGAAGGTTAAAGTGACTAACCTGAGAGTCATTAAAATCATGCCGGAAAAGAATTTGTTATTAGTTAAAGGATCAGTACCAGGACATAAAGGTTCATATTTAATTATTGAGAAATAATGGAGTTATCAGTTTTAAATAAAGCAGGCGAAGACACCGGAAAGAAAATACAGCTGGATGATCAGATTTTTGGCATCGAGCCAAATGATCATGCCATTTATCTTGATGTAAAGCAGTATATGGCAAATAACCGGCAAGGTACGCATAGTAGCAAAGAAAGAAATGCAGTAACCGGTAGCAGAAGGAAAATAAAGCGCCAGAAAGGAACAGGTACAGCCCGGGCCGGGGATAACAAGAATCCCATATTCCGTGGTGGCGGAAGGGTGTTTGGACCTCATCCAAGAGATTATAGTTTTAAACTCAACCGAAAAGTCAAAAAACTGGCACGACGCTCTGCACTTTCTTACAAGGTAAAGGACAATGCTGTTACCATAGTGGAAAACTTTGACATAGAACAGCCAAAAACTAAAGATTTTTCCGAGATAAGAAAAAGTCTGGGGGTTCATGATAAAAAATCCTTATTTATTCTGGAAAAATCAAGTAAAAATATATTTTTGTCCTCCCGAAATATACCGGATGTTAAGGTATTACCTGTAAATGAAGTTAATACATATGAAATCATGAACGCTCATGCCATTGTATTCTTCGAAGGGTCGATTGATACATTGCAAAAACATTTAAGTGCTTAAGGATATGGCCAAACCCAATGACATACTGATAAAGCCCCTCATAACAGAGAAGATGACAGAGCAGGGTGATGATTACAATAAATATGGATTTATTGTAGACAATAAGGCAAATAAAATTCAGATCAGAAATGCCGTAGAGGAGATGTATGGCGTAACGGTGGATTCTGTAAATACCATGAGATATCGTGGAAAGCAAAGAAGTCGTTACACACGGGCCGGAATTATTAGAGGAAGAGAGAATAATTACAAAAAAGCTATTGTTACATTGGTTGAAGGTGATACTATAGACTTTTACAGCAACATTTAGGAAAATTTAAGTTATGGCAGTAAAAAAATTGAAACCTGTAACCCCAGGACAAAGACATAGAATAATCAGTGCTTTCGATACCATAACAGAGAGCATGCCGGAAAAATCGTTATTAAAAACCAAGCATAAATCCGGCGGAAGAAATAATAAAGGCCGCATGACATTGAGATATCGTGGTGGCGGTCACAAACAGAGGTATCGAATTATTGATTTCCGGCGCGATAAAGAGGACATCAAGGGTCGGGTAAAAAGCATTGAATATGATCCGAACCGTACAGCCCTTATTGCACTGGTAGTTTATGAGGATGGTGAAAAAAGATATATTCTGGCTCCCAATGGCCTGAGGGTAGAGCAAACCATTAGCAGCGGCAAGTCTACTTCTCCTGAAATTGGAAACAGCTTGTATCTATCGGATATTCCCCTTGGGACCATTATACATAATATTGAACTAAGACCGGGAAATGGCGGAGTACTTGCTCGAAGTGCCGGAACCTATGCCCAGTTAACCTCAAGGGACGGGAAATTTGCCAATATTAAGCTTCCGTCGGGCGAAACCAGAATGGTTTTGACTACCTGTAAGGCAACTATTGGAACCGTTTCCAATTCGGATCACATCATCATCTCTTCCGGGAAAGCCGGAAGGAGCAGATGGAAAGGACGTAGACCCAGGGTTAGAGGCGTTGCCATGAACCCGATTGATCATCCAATGGGTGGTGGAGAAGGCCGTGCCTCCGGAGGAATACCGAGATCAAGAAATGGTCTTCCTGCTAAAGGATATAAAACCCGGAAAATTAAGAAGAAATCCAATAAGTACATTGTTGTAAGGAGAGGTAAGAAGAAGAAAAAATAATCGAATAATCTGATATACTTATGAGTCGTTCACTTAAAAAAGGACCTTTTGTAGAGTTTAAACTGGAACAGCGTGTCATGGAGATGAACGAATCAGGTAAAAAGAAAGTGCTAAAAACCTGGTCAAGGAGATCTATTATTACGCCTGATTTCGTGGGTCATACCATTGCCGTTCATAATGGCAATAAATTTATACCGGTATATATAACCGAAAATATGGTGGGCCATAAGTTGGGTGAATTTGCCCCGACAAGACAGTTTAAAGGTCATCCTACTAAGAAAGGGAAATAATAAATCTGTAAAAATCTAAATAATGGGTTCACGAAAACGCATCCGAGCGGAAGAGAGAAAAGAAGAAAGGAAAAATCAATATTTTGCAGTTTTGAAAGGCTGCCCCACTTCACCCAGAAAGGTACGCCTTTTAGCCGATGAGATACGCGGGAAAGAGGTGAATCAGGCGCTTGATTTTTTGAGATTCAGTTCCAGAGCAGCCTCTAATTATTTGGAAAAACTATTGTTATCGGCCATATCGAACTGGCAAAATAAGAATGAAGGGGTTCGGATAGAAGAAAGTTATCTTATTGTCAGTGAAATCCGTGTGGATAAAGCCCGAACAATGAAACGGATCCGCCCGGAAGCAATGGGAAGGGCTCATCTGATCCGAAAAAGATCAAGCCATGTTACCCTTTTCCTTGAGAATTTAAATGAAGCGAGACAGATGGAACAGCAGGTGGCTGAAGAAACAGAATCTAGTGAACAAAGTACTAACGAGACACAAAACGACCAGGAATAGATGGGACAAAAAGTAAATCCGATAAGTAACAGGCTTGGAATTATTAAAGGTTGGGAATCCAACTGGTATGGCGGCAAAGACTATACCGACAAGTTGATCGAAGACGACAAGATCAGGAAATATTTACGTACCCGTCTGGCCAAGGCCAGCATTTCCAAGATTGTCATTGAGCGGACTCTGAAATTGATTACCGTTACCATTCATACTGCACGCCCCGGTATTATCATTGGTAAAGGTGGTAAAGAGGTTGATAAGCTGAAAGAAGAGCTTAAAAAATTGACCAAAAAGGAAGTCCAGATTAACATTTTCGAGGTAAAGCGCCCTGAGCTGGATGCTACTCTGGTAGCGAACGGGATTGCAAGACAAATAGAGGGAATGATCTCCTACAGGAGAGCCATTAAAATGGCCATTTCTTCAAGTATGCGACTGGGTGCTGAAGGTGTTAAAGTACAGATATCTGGTCGATTGGGTGGAGCTGAAATGGCCCGTACCGAAGTTTACAAGGAAGGCCGTACACCCCTTCATACGTTTAGGGCGGATATTGATTATGCCTTGGGCGAAGCTTTGACCAAAGCAGGTTTGATTGGAATTAAAGTTTGGATTTTCAAAGGCGAAATATTCGATAAGGTAGATCTTACTCCTGCTGTTACAAGCAGTAGCAACAAAGGTGGTTCCAAATCCAAAGGAAGAAGAAAAAGAAAATAATATAAAACGAATTTAATCCATGTTACAGCCAAAAAAGACCAAATATAGGAAGCAGCAAAAGGGCCGTATGAAAGGTATAGCCAAGAAGGGAACACAACTGGCATTTGGGTCCTTTGGGGTTAAAGCGATTGAAGAAAGCTGGGTTACTCAGAAACAGCTGGAATCTGCAAGGCAGGCAATGACGCGTTATATGAAAAGGGAAGGACAGATCTGGATACGGATTTTCCCGGATAAACCCATTTCAAAAAAGCCGGCTGAGGTAAGAATGGGTAAAGGAAAAGGCGATCCGGAAGGTTTTGTTGCACCGGTAGAACCGGGAAGAATTATACTGGAAGCTGAAGGAGTTTCCAAACGTGTTGCTCACGAAGCATTACGGCTTGCTGCACAAAAGCTTCCCATCAAGACGAAGTTTGTGATCAGAAGAGATTATGTGGAATAAACAATTTGAAGTAAGATGAAACCTTCAGAAATACGTGAATTTACCGATAAGGAAATTGAAGAGCGGGTCGAAAGCGAACAAACCCGTCTGACTCAGCTGAAGCTCAATCATGCAGTTTCACCCCTGGATAATCCGACAAAAATTAAGGAAGCTAAGAAAAACATCGCCAGGCTGAAAACGGAGTTGAGTCAGCGACTTAAAGAAGCTTCAACAAACAACGAAAATCATTAAGGAACCATTACGATGGAAAAGAGAAGTTTAAGGAAAGAAAAAGTTGGAATCGTCTCCAGCAACAAAATGGATAAATCCATTAGTGTTGAGGTGAACAGGAGAGTGAAGCATCCAAAATATCATAAGTTCATCAACAGACGTTCCAAATTTATTGCTCATGACGAAAAGAATGAATGTAATGAGGGTGATACCGTGAAAATTATGGAAACGCGTCCGCTGAGCAAGAGCAAGCGTTGGAGATTGATAGAAATTATTGAAAGGGTTAAATAAAATACAATGATACAACAAGAAAGTAAACTAAGTGTTGCTGACAATAGTGGCGCTAAAATTGTTAAGGTTATTCGGGTACTTGGTGGCAGCGGTAGAAGATATGCCTCTGTTGGTGATACGGTTGTTGTTAGTGTTCGGAGTGCTTTGCCTTCATCCGAAATTAAAAAGGGAACGGTAAGTAAAGCCGTTGTCGTCCGGACCAGAAAGGAAATGAGACGAACGGACGGATCCTACATCCGGTTTGATAACAATGCATGTGTTCTCATTAATAATTTGGGTGAAATGAGAGGAACCCGAATATTTGGTCCCATACCCCGCGAGTTGAGAAGCAGATATATGAAAATCGTTTCGTTAGCACCTGAAGTACTTTAAAAAATTGGAGCCATGCAGAAAAGAAAAAAATTACATATAAAGAAAGGTGATACAGTATACGTCAATACTGGTGAATACAAAGGCCAGCAAGGAAGGGTCCTGGAGGTTTATCCTGATAGCCAAAGGGCTTTGGTTGAAGGGGTAAATTTGGTTTCCAAGCATACCAGGCCCAATAATGATAATCCCCAAGGTGGGATTATCAAAAAGGAAGCTTCGGTTCACATTTCAAACCTGATGCTTGTAGATCCGTCAAGCGGTGAACCAACAAGAATCGGAAGAAAACCAGATGAGAACAATAAACTTGTTCGTTACTCAAAAAAGTCAGGGGAGGAGATTAAATAATGGATTATCAGCCGGCAATAGAAAAAAGGTATAAAGAAGAGATTGTGCCTGCACTGATGAAAGAGTTCAATTATAAATCTATCATGCAAGTTCCCAAACTTCAGAAGATTATATTGAACCGCGGTGTAGGTGAGGCAGTAATGGACAAAAAACTTATCGAAACTGCTGAAGAAGAATTAACAGCCATCGCAGGCCAGAAAGCAGTAAAAACGTATTCGAAAAAAGCAATCTCTAACTTTAAGCTTCGGGAGAATACACCCATTGGAGTTAAGGTAACCCTTAGAAGGGACAGAATGTACGAATTTCTTGAGCGGTTGATTAAGGTCGCCTTACCACGTGTAAAGGACTTCAACGGTGTTAAAAGCAACTTAGACGGCCGGGGTAATTACTCGCTCGGTCTGGAGGAACAGATTATTTTCCCGGAGGTCAATCTGGACAAAGTACAAAAAATAGTCGGTATGGAAGCTGTTTTTGTAACAACTGCTCCAACTGATGAAGAAGGATATGCACTTTTGAGAGAGTTCGGACTACCCTTTAGAAACATAAAAAAAGAGTAGATTATGTCAAAAGAATCAATGAAAGCCAGAGAAAAGAAACGAAAGAAAATGGCTCAAAAATATGCCAGGAAGCGGGAACAGCTTAAGGCTGAAGGCGATTATATAGCACTTAGCCGTTTGCCTAGAAATTCCAGTCCTGTTAGGCAGCACAATCGGTGCAAGATAACAGGCCGGCCAAGAGGATATATGCGTCAGTTCGGCGTTAGCCGAATTACATTTAGGGAAATGGCCTCGAAGGGACTTATTCCTGGTGTTAAAAAAGCAAGTTGGTAATCAATTAAAAGAAGAATAAAGATCATGGTAACAGATGCCATTTCAGATTATCTGACAAGAATCCGAAATGCCCAGATGGCTGGACATAAAGTGGTGGAGATTCCGGCTTCCAACCTGAAAAAGAATATTACCAAAATATTACACAATCAGGGATATATTCTGAGCTATAAATTTGAAGAAGGTCAGGTACAGGATGTGATCAAAATTGCATTAAAGTATCATCCAAAAACTCAGGAACCGGGAATCCGTGAATTACAAAGAGTAAGTCGACCCGGACTAAGACATTATGTGGATATAAGGCATATTCCGCGAGTACTCAATGGTTTGGGAATTGCCATCCTTTCTACTTCAAAAGGGGTGATCACGGATAAGGAAGCCCGGAAATTGAATGTGGGCGGTGAAGTCTTGTGTTATGTACATTAAAAAGGAGGAAATTCAATGTCACGAATAGGAGTTTTGCCCGTTAACATACCCGAAGGAGTCGAGGTTTCAGTAAATGATAAAAATGAGGTTCATGTGAAAGGACCCAAAGGAGAAATTACCCGGGTCTTTGAACCTGCCATCAAGATTGAAGTCCAGGATAGTCAGGTGATTCTTTCAAGGGCCAGTGATTCAAAAAAACATAAATCATTACATGGGTTATCAAGGGCACTGATTCATGGTATGGTAGAGGGAGTATCTCAGGGATATACCATACAACTTGAATTTGATGGCGTAGGATATCGTGCTGAAGCCAAGGGACAGATCCTTGAAATGAGTGTTGGGTATTCACACGATATTCATTTTGAAGTACCTGAAGAAGTTCAGCTTGAGGCTAAGACGGAACGAAGAAGAAACCCAAAAGTAACATTAAGCAGCCACGATAAGGAACTGCTCGGTCAGGTAGCCGCCAAGATAAGATCTCTGCGACCCCCCGAACCATACAAGGGCAGAGGTATCAAGTATGTAGGTGAAAGAATAAGACGTAAAGCCGGTAAGGCAGGAAATGTATAAAATTTATAAACTTTAAAGTCATGGCCTTTACAAAGAAAGACAGAAGGTTCAGAATAAAGAGAAGAATCAGGAAGAAAATAAGCGGAACCGCTGAGAAACCCCGAATGTCAGTTTTTCGAAGCAATAAGCATGTCTATGTCCAATTGATCGATGATGAACAGGGGCGAACTTTATGTTCCTATTCTACCAGAAAAAAGGAAGTAGCTGATCAAAGTGAGGGGCTGGATAAATCCGCTCAGGCAGAACTGGTTGGTCAGTATATGGCCAGGCAGTCAATGGAAAAAGGAATCAATAATGTTGTTTTGGACCGTAATGGTTATCGATATCACGGACGTATAAAAAAATTAGCTGAAGGAGCAAGAAAGGAAGGACTTAAATTTTAAACACTATGCCAAAAGACGCAAATATAAAGAAAGTAAGGACCAGCGATCTTGAACTGAAAGACAGACTAGTAAACATTAAAAGAGTTACCAAGGTTACCAAGGGTGGACGTCAGTTTGGATTTACCGCTTTGGTAGTTGTTGGCAATGAAAATGGAATTGTTGGCTACGGTTTGGGAAAAGCAAAAGAAGTAACTACAGCAATTGCAAAAGGTGTGGAAGCAGCCAAGAAAAACCTCGTTAAGGTTCCCATTCTTAACGGTACCATACCCCATCAGATTGAATATAAGTACTCCGGAGCCCATATCTTCATGAAGCCTGCAGCCCATGGTACAGGTGTTAAGGCGGGCGGTGCCATGAGGATTGTTCTTGAGAGTGTTGGCATTACTGACCTGCTTGCCAAATCTAAAGGATCCAGTAATCCCCATAATCAGGTGAAAGCTACTATAAATGCCTTGCTGGATATGAGAGATGCCTATACCATTGCTGATCAGAGAAATGTACCACTTGAAAAGGTATTTAACGGATAGATTTTAAAATACTTAGACCATGGCCACATTGAAAGTTACACAGGTAAAAAGTAAGATTGGAAGTACGAAAAGACAGAAAAAGAATCTGGAGGCGCTCGGAATAAAACGGATGAATCATTCTGTAGAGAAAGAGGATACTCCGCAGATCAGAGGCATGATAAAGAAGGTTGAACATTTAATAGAAGTTGAAGAATTAAAATAAAGAAGCCAAGATATGGACTTAAGTAATATCAAACCAGCCCCCAATTCATCCAGAACCAAAACCAGAAAAGGAAGGGGACAGGGTTCCGGTAAAGGCGGCAGTGCTACCCGTGGAAAAGAAGGAATGAAATCAAGAAGCGGATACAGCAGAAAACTGGGTTTTGAAGGTGGACAAATGCCCCTTTACAGAAGAGTTCCCAAATTTGGTTTCAGGAATATCAACAGGAAAGAATACAAGGTAGTGAATCTGGAAACCCTGGAAAAGTTTGCACAGGAAAAAAACCTTGAAAAGATTGATCTGGATACCATTTATAATAATGGACTCGTGAAGAAAGGAAATCTTGTTAAAGTACTGGGTAAGGGAGAGTTAACGAAAAAGCTTGAAGTTCATGCCCATGCTTTTTCCGGGTCAGCCAGGGAAGCAATAGAATCAGTAGAAGGAACCGCAGTAAAAGTATAGTTTTATAATGAGGAGATTAATAGAGACCATAAAGAACATTTGGAAAATTGAGGATCTCAGGCAACGGATTTTATTTACCCTGGGAATACTTTTGATTTACCGCCTGGGGAGTTTTGTTGTTCTGCCAGGAGTAGATCCGGGTCAGCTGGATGCTCTGCAGCAACAAACTTCCGGAGGTGTACTGGGATTGCTGAATATGTTTTCCGGAGGTGCCTTTGCCCGTGCTTCCATATTTTCGCTTGGGATTATGCCTTATATATCGGCCTCAATTGTAGTTCAGCTGTTGGGTATAGCCGTGCCTTTCTTCCAGAGGCTTCAAAGGGAAGGTGAAAGTGGCCGGAGAAAGATTAACCAGATTACCCGCTATCTTACTGTAGGTATTTTGATTATACAGGCTCCCGGCTATCTTAAGAACCTGCAGGTTCAGCTGCCCGAGACAGCTTTTGTTCTTGAAGGATCTTTCTTTTGGGTTTCCTCAGTGATCATCCTTACAGCAGGCTCCATGTTTATCATGTGGCTGGGGGAACGAATTACCGACAGAGGTATTGGAAATGGTATTTCACTGATTATTATGATTGGTATTATAGCGAGGCTGCCATATGCATTATTTGCAGAGTTTATTTCCAGACTTGAAGAAACCGGAGGTGGCCTGGTAGCTTTCCTGATGGAAATGATTATTTTATTCTTTGTATTTGTGGGCGTCATCCTGCTGGTGCAGGGTGTGCGCAAGATTCCCGTTCAATACGCAAAGCGGATTGTTGGTAACAAACAATATGGCGGTGTAAGACAATACATACCCTTAAAAGTAAATTCTGCCGGTGTTATGCCGATCATCTTTGCCCAGGCATTGATGTTTGTTCCTGTAACTGTTGCAGGATTTGCAGAATCAGAGGCTCTTACAGGATTTGCCAGAGCTTTCTCCGATTTTACCGGCTTCTGGTATAACTTTACCTTTGCCGTGATGGTGATTTTGTTTACCTATTTTTATACTGCCATTACTATCAATCCATCACAGATGGCAGAGGATATGAAGAAAAACGGAGGATTTATCCCCGGAGTGAAACCGGGCCGGAAAACCGTGGAATTTCTGGACCGGATCATGTCGCGTATTACTTTACCGGGATCTATTTTCCTGGCCCTTATTGCTATATTGCCTTCATTTGCAATGATCGCAGGTGTTAATAATCAGTGGGCACAATTTTACGGCGGAACTTCTTTGTTAATTCTGGTAGGTGTTGTATTGGATACGTTACAGCAAATTGAAAGTCACTTACTCATGCGTCATTATGACGGATTGATGAAGACCGGCCGCATTAAGGGCCGATCAGGAGGAGCATCAGTGATATAGTTCCTGTACAAATGGCTAAAGGTTCTTTGAATGCAGAAATTGAAGAGTGCTGAAGAAATTGAAATTTTAAGGGAGAATAACTTATTGGTATCCAAAACGCTGGCTGAGATTGCGAAAATGATTAAACCGGGTGTAACCACTGCGGCTTTAGATAAGCGGGCTGAAGAATTTATAAGGGATTATGGAGCTGAGCCAGGCTTCCTTGGATATGGTGGTTTTCCAAATTCTCTCTGCACTTCTGTCAATGACGAAGTGGTTCATGGAATTCCTTCAGAATATGAATTAACAGAAGGGGATATCATCTCCATAGATTGCGGAACATATAAAAACGGGTTTTTTGGAGACACTGCATATACCTTTGCAGTGGGTAAAATTAACGGAGAAGTTCAGAAATTGTTAAAAGCCACTAAAGAAGCACTATTTAAAGGGATTGAAAAAGCGTTAGCAGGAAACCGTGTTGGTGACGTCAGCTTTGCAGTTCAGAATCATGCAGAAGGCGCAGGATTTTCAGTAGTCAGGGAAATGGTAGGTCACGGGTTGGGATCCAATATGCATGAGTCTCCTGAAGTTCCCAATTACGGGAAGCAGGGGAAAGGCCCGAAACTGAAACCGGGAATGGTGATTTGCATTGAACCCATGATTAACATGGGAACAAGAAACATCAAACAGGATCCCGATGGCTGGACCATCAGAACAATGGACAGCAAACCTTCTGCCCATTATGAGCTGGCCCTGGCAATAGGAAACGGTGAAGCAGATATTTTATCAACTTTTGAGTATATTGAAAATCAATTAACAGAAAATTAAGTTTAATTAGGTATGGCTAAACAACCTTCGATCGAACAGGATGGTACTATTGTGGAAGCACTCTCAAATGCTATGTTCCGGGTGGAGCTGGAAAACGGGCATATTATAACGGCCCATATTTCAGGGAAGATGCGGATGCATTACATCAAGATTTTACCCGGAGATAAGGTTAAAGTGGAGATGTCACCCTATGACCTTTCAAGAGGTCGTATTACATATAGATATAAATAAATTGGCAATATAAAAATATAAAATTACGGAAAAATGAAAGTGAAAGCATCTTTAAAGAAAAGAAGCAGTGATTGTAAAATCGTAAGAAGGAAGGGACGTTTGTACATAATAAATAAAAAGAATCCTAAGTTAAAACAACGTCAGGGATAGAATTGTTAATTTTGCACTCAAATTGAAAAAGATATGGCAAGAATAGTAGGTGTTGATTTACCAAAGAACAAAAGAGGCGTTATTGCCCTCACGTATATCTATGGCATAGGTAAAAGCACCGCCTCCAAGATAATGGAAGAGGCAGGCATAGATAAAAACATAAAGGTTAATGACTGGACCGACGATCAAATATCCACCTTACGGAATATTTTAAATGAGAAATACAAGGTTGAAGGTGCACTGCGTTCAGAAGTGCAGATGAACATCAAAAGGTTAATGGATATTGGATGTTACAGAGGCATACGGCATCGTTCCGGAATGCCTGTAAGAGGCCAGTCAACCCGTAACAATGCCAGAACAAGGAAAGGAAAAAAGAAAACAGTTGCGAATAAGAAAAAAGCTGTCAAATAATTAATTGAATATGGCAAAAAGAAGTAGAACAACAAGAAGGAAGAAAGTTACGGTTGAGCCAACTGGTGAGGTTCACATCCATGCTTCGTTCAATAACATCATCATTAGCCTGACCAACTCGAATGGAGAGGTTATTTCATGGGCCTCATCCGGTAAAATGGGATTTAAAGGCTCTAAAAAGAATACGCCTTACGCAGCCCAGGTAGCTGCTGCCGATTGTGCAAAAATTGCCTATGATCTGGGAATGAGAAAGGCGAAGGTTTATGTAAGGGGACCTGGAGCCGGCAGAGAATCTGCTATCAGAACCATTAACAATACCGGAATTGCGGTGAATGAGATAGTGGATATCACTCCTATACCACACAATGGATGTCGTCCGCCAAAAAGAAGAAGAGTTTAATTTTTATATCAAGAGAAAAACCGATTATTGAATATGGCTAGATATAGAGGACCAAAATCAAAGATTGCCAGAAAAGTTGGTGCACCTATTTTTGGGCCGGATAAATATTTTGAAAAGAAAAATTATCCCCCGGGCCAACATGGAATGACCAAGAAGCGAAGCAGCTGCTGGAAAAGCAAAAAGCCAAATACACTTATGGCTTGCTTGAAAAGCAATTTTACAATACCTTCTTGAAAGCCTCTCAAAGTAAGGGTATTACCGGTGAAAATCTTTTGTTGTTGCTCGAATCACGTCTGGATAACGTGGTGTTTCGCCTGGGGCTTGCTTCTACACGCAGAGCAGCGAGGCAGCTTGTGTCGCACAGGCATATAACCATTAATGGCAGGGTAACCAATGTACCCTCCTACAACGTTAAACCGGGAGATATTGTTGGTGTCAGGGAAAGATCCAAATCTCTCGAAGTAATCAACAATGCGCTTGAGTCTTCCAATGTATCAAAATACTCCTGGTTGGAATGGGATGGACAGCAAATGTCCGGAAAGTTTATAAACAATCCCGACCGGGAGGAGATTCCTGAGAAAATCAAGGAACAGCTGATTGTAGAATTGTATTCAAAATAATATTAATCGTATACTTATGGCTTTATTAGAATTTCAGAAGCCTGAAAAGGTCATCATGCTCGAATCGGATGAAACTCACGGATCATTTGAGTTTCGTCCGCTGGAACCTGGATATGGAATTACCGTGGGAAATGCTTTAAGAAGGGTTCTGCTATCTTCACTCGAAGGATATGCTATAACCAAAATAAAGATAGAAGGAGTAGAACATGAATTTTCTACCATAACCGGTGTAATCGAGGATGTTAGTGAGATTATACTGAACCTTAAGCAGGTTCGGTTTAAACAAACCACCGAAGATGTAACCAGCGAGAAGATCAATGTGAACATTGAAGGGAAGAATGAATTCCGTGCCGGTGAGTTGAATAACTTTCTCACTAACTTTAAGGTACTTAATCCAGATCTCCTGATATGTACCATGGAACCCAATGTGAAACTGCATATGGAGATTCACATCAATAGAGGAAGGGGTTATGTACAGGCAGAAGAGAACAGATCGGAAGATGATGCAATGGGTACCATTGCCATCGATTCCATCTTCACTCCGATTAAGAATGTAAAATATTCCATTGAGAATTACAGGGTGGAGCAAAAAACTGACTACGAGAAACTTGTGTTCGACATAACTACAGATGGCTCGATTCATCCAAAAGATGCTCTGAAAGAAGCGGCAAAAATTCTGATCTATCATCTGATGCTGTTTTCCGATGAAAAGATTACACTGGATACCGAAGGCGAATATGAAACCGAAGAATTTGACGAAGAAGCGCTCCATATGCGCCAATTGCTCAAAACCAAGTTAACAGACCTCGATCTTTCGGTACGTGCCCTGAATTGTCTTAAAGCTGCTGAGGTTGAGACCCTGGGTGATCTTGTTCAGTATAATAAAAATGATTTGTTGAAGTTCAGGAATTTTGGAAAGAAATCCCTGGCAGAACTTGAAGAACTGCTGGATAAGATGAATCTCACTTTTGGAATGGATGTTTCTAAATATAAATTAGACAAAGAGTAAAAAGGATGAGACACGGAAAAAAGATCAACCATTTAGGACGGAAGAGTGCGCACAGGAAGGCCATGCTTGCCAATATGGCATCATCTCTGATTTTGCATAAGCGGATCACTACAACCACAGCAAAAGCTAAGGCACTCAAAACATTTATTGAACCCCTTATAACAAAGGCTAAGCAGGATAATACCCATTCAAGAAGAATGGTTTTTGGTTATCTGCAGG
The DNA here is from genome assembly GCA_964399175.1 of uncultured Bacteroidales bacterium. Taxonomy (GTDB): domain Bacteria; phylum Bacteroidota; class Bacteroidia; order Bacteroidales; family UBA12077; genus JAGXLC01. Next base: position 27,043 of record CAYNPZ010000011.1, read on the forward strand.
ATAAAGTTGCAGTATCAGAGCTTTTTAGAGATGTAGCAGAAAAAGTGGGAGACCGTCCCGGAGGATATACAAGGATATTGAAAACCGGCAACCGCAATGGCGACAATTCTGAGATGTGTTTCCTGGAGCTGGTCGATTATAATGAAACCTATACATCTACTGAAGAAAAACAGACCTCTTCCAGGAGAAGGAGAAGAAGAAGGGGAGGTAAGAAAAAATCCCAGTCACAGCAGAAGACAGAGGAATCTGCAGCATCCCAGGCTGAAGAAGGTACAGGCGACGAGACTCAGATCTCCGGGGAAGAGCCGGATGTAACTGAGGAAAAGCAGGAGGCAAAGGAACAGGAAAGTACCGGGGAACAGCAGGAAACGGAAGAATCTGTCGAAGCCCGCAATGAAGAAGCTGGTGAAGAACAGCAAAATGATGAGGAGGAGGATCAGCAAAACAGCGATTCCGGCGAGGAGAAAAAAGATGAGTAGGCGTAAATATTTATAAATCAATGGACTAACCTAGAAGAGGGATGAGATCACATCATCCCTTTTTTTATTTGTTAGAGTATTGAGTTAATATGGCATTATAAATTTTATTGAATAAATTTGGAACGACAATTCAATATGTTCACAATAAAAAATTAAATCATTGTAGCTATGAGTAAAATAGTTGATATTCTAGCCAGAGAAATACTGGATTCCAGAGGCAATCCGACAGTAGAGGTGGATGTAATCACCGAAAACGGTAATGTGGGTTCTGCGGCCGTACCTTCGGGCGCTTCCACCGGCGTTTATGAAGCCGTTGAATTAAGAGACGACGACAAAAACCGTTATGTAGGAAAAGGAGTTACCAATGCGGTAAACAACATTCAAAGTAAGATCAGGGACCACATTATAGGGCAATATGTGGAGGAACAGAATCTCATCGACAGGAAACTGAATGAGCTGGACGGTACTGAAAATAAGGCTAATCTGGGTGCTAATGCCATCTTGGGTGTTTCCCTGGCTGTAGCTAAAGCTGCCGCAGTGGATTATGAAATGCCATTGTTCAGATATATTGGCGGTGTGAATGCCAATACCCTACCGATTCCCATGATGAACATCCTGAATGGCGGCGAACATGCCGATAACAACATCGACTTTCAGGAATTCATGATTATGCCCGTAAATGCCCCATCATTCAGTCAATCACTCAGAATGGGATCTGAAGTTTTCCAGAATTTGAAAAAAGTACTGAAAGAAAACGGGTATTCTACAAACGTTGGTGATGAAGGTGGTTTTGCACCTAACCTGAAATCCAATGAAGAAGCTATTGAAACGGTTCTGAAAGCCATTGAAAGGGCTGGCTATAAACCCGGTGAGGACATTTATATTGCACTTGATCCTGCTGCCTCTGAATTCTTTAATAAAGAAAAGAACGTTTACTTTCTGGAATCCGTCAATCAGGAGCTTAAACCCGGTGAGATGGTGAACTACTGGAAGACATGGGTTGAAAAATACCCCATTGTGTCCATAGAAGATGGCCTTGATCAGGATGACTGGGCAGGATGGCAGCAACTGAACAAGGAAATAGGTGATAAGGTTCAGCTGGTTGGCGATGATTTGTTTGTTACCAATACCAATCGTCTGGCCCGGGGAATCAAAGAAGACGTCGGTAATTCCATTCTGATCAAAGTCAATCAGATTGGAACGCTTACGGAAACCATAAACGCAGTGCAATTGGCAACGGTTAATTCCTATACCTCGGTCATCAGCCATCGCTCAGGCGAGACCGAAGATACTTTCATCGCTGACCTGGCCGTAGCGTTGAATACTGGCCTGATAAAAACAGGTTCAGCCTCAAGATCGGACCGTATTGCCAAATACAATCAGTTATTGAGAATTGAGGAAATATTGGGTGATTCGGCAAAATTCCTGGGTAAAGATTTCAAATATATCAAGTAGCCCGATGACTTAACCAGGGAAATTTAATTCTATAACCAGTCCGCAGAAAATTTCATTTCTGCGGATTTTTTTGAATAATTTTGGTGTAGCCTACCTTAACAATATGAGCATGTGCTGAATTGATGCTGGGCAGATAGAGCATGATGATATAAATTACCTTTAAAAAAGGCCAAAGAACGAATAAGATGATTATGATTTATGTATATTTATGAATTTGAAAATGTTGGTCTGCGGCTGGAATTTAGAATGTGCTGAAATACGACATGCCGGATAACATACAGTTTTATGCAGGGTTTATTATATTTATGTTACAAAGAATCTATGGTAGTATTAAGCCTGCTCTGGTCTTGTAAACTCTGGAATTTATGTTAAAAGGAGTATAGATAGTTATTACATTAGAGTAGCCTGAGAATGGAGTTTTTTCTACAACTTAAAAAATATGGGGTATACAAAAGAATTTCTAAATCCTTGTGTTGGCTATTCATTTGGATGTTTGCAGCAATTTCATCCAATTATTCGCAAGTGATACACGCCACCAATTTCAATGTTAACCAAGGTCTTTCTCAGTCTACTATAACATGCCTTATGAAGGATAATCGGGGGTTTCTTTGGGTAGGTACCCAGGATGGACTGAATCGTTATGATGGTTATGACTTTAAAATCTTTAAACATAAACCCTCCAATACCAATTCATTATCCCATAACTACATTAATGATATCATCGAATCTCAAAACGGCAGTATATGGATTGCCACAAATTACGGACTAAACAGGTATAATCCGGTTAACGGAAATTTTCAGGTGTTTCTGGCAGATTCTACCCGCAACAGCATTCCTGAAAACGGTATATTCAGTTTATTTCAAGATGATAAAGGGCTGATCTGGATCAAAACCATGCATTATCTTACATGTTTTAATCCTGAAAAAGAAAAATTTACCAGTTACCAGCATTTTGCGGATGATTTCAATTATTATGAAGGGAATAACAATTTTTCCATTCTGCAGGATCAGCAGGGCAAGCTATGGATTGGTACCAAAGATGGCCTGAATTATTTTGATCAGGATATTAAAGATTTTAGACGGTATCATCATAATGCCTCAGATGCACATTCACTGAGCAACAGCAATATTCAGGAAGTTTATGAGGACCAGGATGAAACCCTTTGGATAGGGACAGCATCAGGACTCAACAAGTATAACCGTAATTCAGGTGATTTTAGCCACTATTATGTTGATGATGAAAATAAAAATCTTGCTGTAAACAGCATCAAAGATATATGCATAGATGAAGAAGGATTATTTTGGGTTGGCACTGATGCAGGCCTTTACCTCTTTAATCCTGATGAAGGAAGTTTTGAAAGTCCTGCCGATCTGCTGAATGATCCTTCCCGGTTGACGGATATTCAAATATACGAGATCCGGAATTTTAATTCCAAAATATTATGGGTCGCAACTTTACAGGGATTGGTCAAATTACAAAAAAATCTGAGGGATTTCAGACTTTATAAGGATGCGGATGGAAATGAACCCCTTTTTGCTGATAAACTTATTGCTTCTGTATACAAAGATCAGTCCAACAGGGTTTGGATAGGAACATGGAATAACGGGCTTTATAGGCTCGACAGAAAGACTTACCGAATAAATAGATTTACCCGGGAGCATCCCTTTATTCATGGTAATGATGTACATGCCTTATTTGCAGATAGCCAGGACAGATTGTGGATAGGTACAGATCAGGGTGTATCCTGGTACGATCTGAAGAAAGGTACTTTTCATTCTTTAGAAACCTCTGGATCCGAATATATTTTTAACAACAACCGGGTATATTCAATTGATGAGGACCATTCGGGCAGGATTTGGTTCGGAACGCGGAACGGTCTTCATATTTATAATGGAGGGGATCTTAAGAGTTATTATGGAAACGGCTCTGATACCACTTCATTAACTTCAGGCCATATATATGATCTTATGATTGACAGCAAAGATACGCTTTGGATTGCCACGAACAAGGGTATGAATAAATTTATGGGTCCTGACAAAGGATTTAAACAGTTTAAAAGACAGTCGCTGGCTTGTTCAAACTGCCTGGTAAGTAATGAAGTATTGTGTTTGCATGAAGGTTCATCCGGTTATATATGGATTGGAACAGTGGGTGGATTGAATCGTTTTAATCCCCATAATGAAACATTTAAAACCTATACCGAACAGGACGGGCTTTTCAATAATCTGATTTACGCTATACTGGAAGATGAAAATGGAAACTTATGGTTAAGTTCTAATATGGGGATAACTCAATTTGATCCTGATTCTGAGACTTTTTTAAATTTTGATATATATGATGGACTTCAGGATTATGAGTTCAATCACCTCGCTGCCTATAGAGCCGATAACGGAGAGATGTTCTTCGGGGGCATTTCCGGTTTGAATTCCTTTTTTCCGGATTCAATCAGTAGATACACCCAAGTACCCAATATAGAGATCACCTCCGTGGAAGTAATTACCAATAAGGAGGAAAAGATACATAATTTGGTTGCCACTGATAGTGTGCAGATTTCCTACAAAAACAACCTTGTAACTATAGAATTTAGCTCACTGGATCTTATGCAGCCCTCACAAAACAAATATGCCTATAAGCTTGAGGGCATAGATGATAAATGGGTAGATATCGGCACTCGAAGATATGCTACATTTTCAAATTTGCCCCCGGGAGAATATGTGTTCAGGGTCAAAGGCTCAAATAATGATAGTATATGGAATGAGAAAGGCGCTTCGCTTTATATCAGAGTGAAAACTCCATTCTGGCAGGAAGATCTGGCCTTTGTTATTTATGGAGTTCTTGGGCTCTCTATGGTAATTTTGATCATTCATTGGCGAACCCTGCGGCTAAGAAAATCCAATCAACAATTGAAAGAAAGGGAACGCATTGCCCAGCAGGTGGCCAAACAGAAAGAAGAGTTAAGTTTTAAAAATAAGAATATTACAGATAGTCTCATTTATGCAAAGAGAATACAGGAGGCGTTGCTTCCTTCAGATAATACCCTGAAAGCGCTTATTAAGAATTCTTTTATCCTCTATAGACCCAAGGACATTGTCAGCGGAGATTTCTACTGGGTCAATAAAAAAGATGACAAGCTTTTCCTGGCAGTGGTCGATTGCACGGGGCATGGTGTGCCGGGAGCTTTTATGTCTATTATTGGTATGGAGTTGCTCGATAATATAATTAATGATCAAGGCATAACTGAAGCAGGAAGCATTCTTTTCGAGATGAACAAGGGGATTTCCTCAGCATTATCCAAGGATGAAGAGAGAAGCCACTCCATACGTGATGGGATGGATGTCGCCCTGTGTGCAATCGATAAGAAGAAAAAGGAAATGGAATTCGCCGGTGCATTCCGTCCCTTGTATCTGCTTTATGACAATAAAATACAGGAGATCAAAGGCAACAAATTCTCCGTTGGTTTGAATGAGGATTTAAAGGATGGCACAGAGATCACCAAACAAAAGTTTACACTGAAAAACCTTGATATGATCTATCTGTTTACTGATGGTTATGCCGATCAGTTTGGCGGACCTGAAGGGAAGAAGTATAAATACCGAAGATTTAGGCATTTGTTATTGAATATCCACAAATTGCCCGTTGATCAGCAACAATATTATCTGCAGAAAAGCATCGAAGATTGGATGGGAGATCAGGAACAGATTGACGATATACTGATTGTCGGCTTTAATCCACAAACCATTGATTAATAATTCTATCGGGCCCCGAGCTTATGGTAAATGATGTTCAGATTAGAGCAGTTTTTTCATCTTGTCCAATAAAGTTTCTATCTGAAAAGGTTTACTGATATAATCATCGGTTCCTGCTGCCAGACATTCCTCCTTATCCCCAAGCAAGGCATTGGCGGTAATGGCAATGATGGGCGTATGACTATTGGTGCTTTTCTCTATATTCCTGATCTTTTTGGTGGTCACGATTCCGTTCATCACAGGCATCTGAATATCCATCAATATGATGTCGTATTTGACTGAGCCAAACTTATCCAGCGCCTCTTTCCCATTGTTAGCCACATCCACATTTTTTACAGATTTTTTGAGGCTCAGAACCACGATTTTCTGGTTGATCAGATTATCTTCCACCAATAGCACATTGGCATCGCTGATGTCGATGTGTTCTTTTTTATGGCTTGGTGCCATTTCGCTAATTTCTTCCTCCATCGGTTCTTCTTCCGCCTTTTTGAAATTAAGGACGAAACGGAAAGTATAGTTTTCAGGTTGTGCAAGCACCTGAAGCTTCCCACCCAATGATTTAATGGTTCGTTCGGCGATATGTAACTCAAGGTGATCTATTACCTTTTGGGTTCTTACTGACTCAGATTTCTCCCTGATATCTTTATCAATTTGCTGAAGGCCCCGGGTTGAAAGCTCGAATGTCACCTCGGCCAATCCATTCTCTGCAGATGAATTTTTGTGGGATATATTGATATCAATTTGCTTGGTTCTCGAGTGTTTCAATATTTGCTCTATGAGATTCAGAAAGATCTGCTTTACCTTAACCGGATCACCGATCAGCGGATAATCGATATCTGAATTGATTTGTATAGGATATTCCGTGCTTTCTGATTCTTTATCAACAAAAAGATTTTTGGTGTTTTGTAGTGTGTTGTTAAGATCAAAGGTAATCTCATTTTTTTTTCTTTCCTGGACATCCACATTGGTAATGTCGGAAAAGCTGTTAACCACATCAACAAGATTATTGGTAGAGGCCAGTATGGTATCGAAATAATCTTTTTCCTGTTCCCCCAATTCAGAGGGATTAAGCATATTGGACACCACAACAATATTGTTTAGCGGAGTGCGGATTTGATGGGAAACTTTTGAGATAAATTCTTTTTTGTCTTTCAATTCATCCTGGATTTGAAATATTTTGCTGTCCTTTTGTTTTACCATGTTCTGGATGGCCCGGATCATCAAATATACAATAGTGAAATTTGCTGTATACACAGTAAGAAATGCAATACCGTTTGTGAATTGGGGCCAGGACCCTACGAATACAGGGAAGGTTAAAAATAACGGAGATAAAAGGATGATTAACAATAAAAGAAGGGCAAATAGATTGGCTTTTTTATTAGTCGTCAGTAAGACAATGATGGGATAGGTGGTGAACCAGAAAACATTTCCTCCCTGAATTTTTCCTGTAAAGAGTGCAGCTAAGATATATGCTGAAAGGATAATTGTTAGTATATTACCTGTAAGTACTGAATTGTCTCTTTTTTTGCCTTTACGGTTATGCACAGTTAAGTTCACGATAAGCAAAAGCACAGCAAGCGAGTTGAGAGCGATTATAAGCGTGCTTTCCGATTCCAATACCCCATTGATTGTTATCGTGCCAATAAAGATCAGTGAAAAAATTGATAACAGGTTGATGAAAAGATGGTGATTAAATTCTTTATTAAGAATGAGGGAGTTGTCTGCACTAAGGAATTTGATTATTTTATTTAAAACCTTCATATAAAGATACACTCATTAATTTAACCGTAAAATTAACCATTTTATTCATTTTAAATAGAATGAAAGAAACAAAAATTTATGGTGGCTAAATGTGAAGTAAAATTGATGGATTTTCTTTAAATATTTTGCTGATGTATTATTTTTGCCTTATGTTAAATATCTAAAATCTGTATCATGAGGAAGATTATTCTTGTTTTGGTTTTTGTTGGATTTGCTCTGAATGCATTTTCGCAGGATCACGTGCCTACTAAGGCTGAATTGGACGATTTTTTCAATAAGAAAACGTATATTGTAATGGATTCTAATCCGATTTCCCGTTATAATGCTACACTAAAAAAGGTTGTTAAAAACAACTGGGATATCACCGATTATGAATTCATTAAATATAGTGAGTTTAAGAAGAACAGAACGAATCCCGAGTATTCTTTCCTGATTGAGAATCTTGTAGCTTTTGAAAAGGACAAAACCCGGGTCCGCTACCGATTTTTAAGTATTTTGAATGGAGCCCGCGTTCAGCGGATGGAAGAAATGCCTACCATTAGTGCTGTTCCTTTGTCATATCGCGAAGTGGATGAAAAATTCTGGGCTTACAAGTTGGGAGTTATTATCCGCTTCATGCAGAATCATTTAAGAACAATGAAGGATAAACCAGAAATAATGAATGAGGGCCTTTTTGAGGATAACATTTTCGAATACTATCATAAAAACCTTGAAGACATAAAGGATAAAACCCTTTATTTGATAAAGGATGAACTGGCAGAAGAAGTAAACACCAGAGAGGAGATTGAGGAATATTACCCTTATGACTTCAAGCTGGTAAGCAGGGAAGAATTGCAGCAAGCCATAGAAGAACAGCCTGAAGATATGGTATTTCTGCATAAAGTGGGACCACAGGGTTCACAGCACCGTGCCCGTTGTTATAAAATATTGTTAGGGGCCAATGATGCCAAACTCTATTATTTTAATTATCACACAATCAAACAGGGGAGAAAACCGGATGGCTTCCTGAAAAGGGATTTCAGAAGAATCAAGAGAAAAGCCGAAGGTGGTTTGTTTGGACTGTAACAAATACCGATAATAAAATAAATCATGCTGGTGGTCGGAATTGCCGGGGGTACCGGTTCCGGTAAAACAACAGTGGTAAAGGAAGTGGTTAAGCGTTTGCCTGAACATGAGGTGGCCATAATACCACAGGATGCCTATTACAGGGATAACAGTCATATTCCCCTGGAAAAGCGACAGGAAATTAATTTCGATCACCCCGATTCAATTGAATTTGAATTGCTTATTGATCATATCAAAGCCTTGAGGCGCGGAAAATCGGTTCAACAGCCAATTTATTCCTATCTGACCTCAACCCGTTCTGAAGAAACCGTTCATGTAACTCCGAAGAGCGTGATCATCGTTGAGGGTATCCTTATTCTTCAGAATCCAAGTCTTCGGGATCTTTTTGATATTAAGGTGTATGTGGATGCAGACACCGACGATCGGCTGATGCGTGTGATTAACCGGGATATTGAAGAACGGGGCAGAACTCTGGGAAATGTACTGGAAAGATATGAAAAGACAGTGAAACCCATGCACCTGCAGTTTATTGAACCCACAAAGAGGTATGCGGATATCATTGTGCCTCAGGGAGGAAGGAACCATGTGGCCATCAATATACTGACCTCAATTATCGAGAAGAATTTGTAGATCAGAACCTGATTAATTGATATATTATGCTTGAACAGTACAATCCCGAAAAAATATTGTTTCTGGATATTGAAACCGTCCCCCGATATTCATCATTCAATGAGCTGCCAGAAAAAGAGGAGGAATTTTGGGATAAAAAATCCTCGCGATTCAGGGCCGAAGGAGAAACAGCTGCCGACGTGTATCCAAGAGCCGGAATTTATGCAGAGTTTGGAAAAGTAATCTGCATTTCGGTGGCTTTGATCGTTAACAGATCCGGCACTTACGGCCTCAGGGTGAAATCCTTCTATGGTGATGATGAGCAAGCGCTTTTAAAAGATTTTACGGACATGCTGAATAAGTTCTCCGAAAAATCAGATGTTTACTTATGCGCACACAATGGAAAGGAGTTCGATTTTCCTTACATCATCAGAAGATTATTGATAAACGGATTGCCTATTTCTGAGATATTGAATGTACCCGGAAAGAAGCCGTGGGAAGTTCCTTTTCTCGATACAATGGAACTATGGAAGTTTGGCGATTATAAAAATTATACCAGCCTTGATTTGCTCGCCTTTAAATTTGATATTCCTACCCCCAAGGACGATATTGACGGAAGCATGGTAGGCAAAATCTACTGGGAGGATCAGGATTTGAACCGTATTGTCAGGTATTGTGAGAAAGATGCAATCGCCGTGGCTCAGCTATTTCTGCGATATAAAGGACTCAATCTTGTAAAACAGGATCTTATCGAATATGTAACGGTTTGATTGTTTTTATTTAACCCCAATTAATTACAAATAATGGTTTTATTAATTCTGGTATCAGAAAATTAATGTTGATTTCCGGAATTATCCTTATGGAGTCTCAATTGGAATTCCGGAAGTTTCTTAACGTCTCCAGAAATTCTTCCCGCTTCTCAGCATGTACCCAATGTCCGGCACCTTCGATGGTTTGTATATTGGCATGCGGAAAGATCTTCAGAATCGCATCTTTGTGTTCCGCCTGAATGTATTCAGATAGTTCCCCTTTTATAAACAGCACGGGAAATGAAAAAGATGCATTGTTGTTCCTGTATTTTTCTGGATCCAGACCGTCTAGTATAGCGGGCAATTCATTGCGAATGGCAGAAATGTTCAGTAACCATCTGAAAGAGCCATCCCTGTTACGTTTCAGGTTTTTTAAAAGAAACTGTCTTACCCTCTGATAGGGAATGGTCGCTGCCAATTGATTGTCAGCTTCTTTTAAGGTGCTGATGTGATTTATATCCAGATTATATAAGGCATTCATGATATTCAAATGATTGAGGGCCTGTGGATTTGTTTTTGTCAACATTTGGTAGGGGGTTGGAGCAATATCCACTACAATCAGTTTTTGTACCATTTCCGGGTGAGCCACTGCAAAATACAGAGCGGTTTTTCCTCCCATGGAATGCCCCAAAAGATTTACTTTTTCCAAACCCTGGCTTTGTATAAATTCCAGCAGATCGTCAACCATCACATAGTAGTTGTGTTTGTGGCTGTGGGGGGAGTGACCATGGTTCCTCTGGTCAACAAGATAAACCCGGTAGGTTTCAGAAAGCGCTTTCCCTATATTTATCCAGTTATCGGAGGATCCATACAATCCATGAAGAATGATGAGCGGTTCTCCCCGGCCCATTTCTCTGTGGTATAATTCCATAGATTGCTATTTTAATTGTCTGAGATAAAGCTGTATGGTGTTTTCCAATCCGTAGTATAGCGCATCGGCAATCAGGGCATGACCGATGGAGACCTCCAGCAGTCCGGGGAGATTCTCTTTCAGATATCGCAGATTATCCAGATTCAAATCATGGCCTGCATTCAACCCCAAACCTTCTTCAAGAGCAACTTCTGCTGCCCGTACAAAAGGTGCTATGGCTTCTTCTTTGTTTTCCGGGAATTTTCTTGCATATGGCTCAGTGTAGAGTTCTACCCGGTCCGTACCGGTTTCAGCTGCTCCTCTGATCAGTTCTTCCCCGGGGTCAATGAATATGGAAGTCCTGATTTCTGCAGCATGCAGCTCCTGAATGATTGTTTTAAGAAATTCCTGGTTACTGATGGTATCCCACCCATGATCCGAGGTCAGATTTTTTGGAGAATCCGGAACAAGCGTTACCTGTGCCGGATGAACTTCCTTCACAAGCTGAAGAAACTGGTCTGAAGGATAACCTTCTATATTGAATTCGGTGGTTATTTCGGCTTTTATATCCCTGACATCCTGATACCTTATGTGTCTTTCGTCGGGCCGGGGATGAACCGTTATTCCCTGTGCACCAAATCTTTCACAGTTTACGGCAGCCTCCAGCACGTTGGGAATATTACCTCCCCTTGCATTTCTTAGTGTTGCGATTTTGTTTATATTTACACTTAATCTTGTCATGATTTTTGTAGAGATTAAAATAGAACGATTTGCTTTAACGTTAATTTTAAATCGCAAAAATAACGTTTTTAAAGGAACTTTATATGTTAGCCCAGGATTTAATATCATACGACATAGCTGCTGTTAAAACTTCCGATACCGGATTGGAAGCTTTAAACTGGATGGTGTTCTATAAAGTTGCTCATTTGCCTATTGTGAACAACAAAAAATTTCTGGGCCTGATCGCTGAGGATGATATATATGATTTGAATGATCCTGAAGAACCAATAGGAAACCACCGGCTTTCTCTTTTCCGTCCCTATGTTTATTCTTACCAGCATCCCTATGAAGTGCTTGAAGTTGCTTCCAGGCTGAGACTTACCGTTATCCCGGTGATTAATGAAGAAAATGAATACCTTGGAATGATCAAGATGGTGGATCTGATGCACTTTTTTGCCAGATTGTCAGCCATTGAAAAAAAAGGAGGGATTATCATACTCGATCTGCATATGAATGATTACGCGCTGAGTGAGATTGCCCAGATTGTGGAATCCAACGATGCCAAAATATTAAGCACGTACGTCGAATCCAAACCCGAATCTGTTAGAATGGAAGTTACGCTTAAGTTGAATGTATCTGACCTAACTTCCATCATACAAACATTCAATCGCTATGACTATGAGGTGAAAGCCTCGTTTATGGATGTCGACAAACAGGAGGACCTGTACAATTCACGTTTCGATCATCTGATGAGATATTTAAATACTTAAAATCCGTTAAATTACTGTTACATGAAAGTTGCTGTTTACGGCAGGACATTCAACGAGGATTTTCTCAGTTACATCCGGGATTTCTTTCAACAACTGAACCGTTTTGGAATTCAAATAGACATTTACGAGGAATTTTTGTCCTACATGATCGATCGGTATCATTTCCATCCTACGGTAAACAATACCTTTACCGGTCATAAAGATATTGACGAAAAGCTGGACTTTGTTATCAGTATAGGTGGCGACGGTACCTTTCTGGATACGGTATCCCTGGTGAGGAGCACACATATTCCGGTGATTGGTATCAATTCCGGTAAGCTGGGATTCCTTGCCAATATAGCCAAAGAAGAGATACCTGAAGCCATTGAAGCATTATATTATGAAAGGTATACGGTTGAGGAACGTTCTCTTCTGCATCTGAGCTCTGATGAAACCATATTCCCGGATTTCAGCTATGCGCTGAATGACATGACCATCCAGAAGAAGGATTCGCAAATGATTACGGTTCATGTGTATTTGAATGGCAATTATCTGAATACTTACTGGGCCGATGGCTTAATCATAGCTACCCCTACGGGCTCTACGGCATATTCTCTGAGCGTGGGCGGTCCCATTGTTTTGCCCGATACCAATAATTTTATCATATCTCCAATCTCACCCCATAACCTTACGGTACGTCCTATCGTAGTATCTGATGAGAGTGAAATTGTATTGAAACCGGAGGGTCGCAGTTCAAAATTTCTGATTTCCATGGATCACCATTCCAGGATTATTGAAAAAGTTATGGATATCACAGTGAAAAAGGCCGGATTCAATATGAAAGTGCTTAGGCTGGACAACTCGGATTTTTATACCACATTGAGGAGTAAATTGATGTGGGGAGTAGATACAAGAAACTATTTTGGGCAAACAAAATAATCTTTCTAATTTTAAAGTTTTTTAGAATGAACCCTTTTAAAGCAAGTAGGGCAAAATACAACAATAAAATGAAAAAAACACTGAAGTATACTGCGTTGATCCTTATCTTACTGCTACCGCTAACCTCATTCGCTCAGAGATGGAAATTAAGAAGAACCGAAGTGATTGTAGGCTTGGGTGGAAGCGATTATAATGGTGACATTGAAAAAAGAAGTGGTTTCCCGGGTTTTAAAACCATCGATCTTTCTTACATACGCCCTAATGTTAGCATAGGTGGCAGGTATAGGCTTACTGAAAGGCAAAATTTAAAAGCAAATTTTACTTTTGCCTATCTGGAAGGCTCCGATAAGGGTACTGCCAATGCTTCAAGAAATTATGCCTTTATTACTTCATTGTATGAATTCAATATTCAATATGAATATTCCGTCATCCCGGAAAATAATCCTGTCAATTTTTCCCTTGGAAATTTATGGGATGGGCTGAGAAGCAACAAGGCCAATCTGAATACCTATTTTTTCGGCGGATTGGGTGGCAGTTACTACGATCCGCTTCCAAAAGCTGAAATGGAGGAAAGTGAGGGTTTCGACAAAGGCAACCAGTTTTGTCTGGTTCTGCCCCTTGGTGCAGGTATTAAATACCCCATTACCAGAAACATTTTTCTGGGATTCGAAATAGGAAGACGTTTTACTACCACTGACCTGATTGATGGTTATACCTCCGAGTATTCAAATTGGCCGGATTCATACTATTTCTCACAGTTAAACGTTGTACTGAAAATCGATATGTATTCTAACAGAAGGATTAGACCATAACAATCGTTCAATGAGCAAATTAACTCCTCTTATTATTTTTTATCTTTTTTTAACAAGTGTTCAGGCCCAGGATGATCTATCCCTGGGATTCTATGGCGGTACATCACAGTATATGGGCGATATGAACAAAATGAATCCCTTTTTCAGTCCTTCACCGGCATTTGGTTTTGGAATCAAGGCAAATCAGGGGTTACGCTATTCTTTTCACCTGATGGGCTCCTATAATCCACTCAGATGGAATGCAAAATATTTCAAAGATTATAACTTACCAGATCAGGACCCGGAACGCCTCAGCACAAGCCAGATCGATCTTTCCCTGACGACGGAATTCAATTTTCTCCCTTATGAAAGCTATGACATTCTGAAGAGAAATTTTACCCCATACGTCTTTGCAGGATTGGGTACCAGTTATTTTTTGAGTGATCATCACAGTAAATTTCCTATAACAATTCCTTTTGGATTGGGAATTAAATATAATATCTTTGACCGCTTTTCGGTAGGAATACAATGGACTGCAAAGAAAACATTTTATGACAATATGGATGGGGTAGTGAATGTTTATGAAAAGGGGAATGCTTCAAAAATGCATAACGATGATTGGTATCATCACAGTTTTATTTTTGTGACATTCAAACCTTTTAGGGAAACAATGGATTGCCCGGCATATGAGGAATAATTTTTAGATCTATGGCTACGAAAGAACAAATAAATAAGGAGCGAGCACCGAAACATGTGGCTGTTATTATGGACGGAAATGGCCGGTGGGCGAAGAAAAGAGGTAATCAGCGCATTTTCGGACACAAAAATGGAGTCAAGTCGGTACGGGAAACCGTTGAAGCTGCAGCGGAGCTCGGTATTTCCTATCTTACCCTTTATGCCTTTTCCCGTGAGAACTGGAGCCGTCCCAAATACGAGATCGATGCCCTTATGTCGTTACTGATCTCTACTATTGATAATGAGATCAAGACTCTCATGGAGAACAACATCCGCCTGCTTTCCATTGGAGACGTTACCGGACTGCCGGAAAAAGTTCAGGAGAAAATTGCAGAAGCCAAGGAAAAAACTTCAGGTAATACAGGGTTGGGTCTTATTTTGGCATTGAATTACAGCGGCCGCTGGGAATTGGCAGAAGCCATGAAGCGTTTCGGACGTGCAGTCAAAAACGGGGAAGCGACCGAGGATCTGGATATTGAAACCACTAAAAAATATCTTTCAACAAGGGATATTCCTGATCCCGACCTATTGATAAGAACGAGCGGGGAAGCCCGCCTCAGCAACTTCTTGCTGTGGCAGTTGGCTTATACAGAATTGTACTTTACAGAAGTACTTTGGCCCGATTTTAGAAAAGATAATTTTTATGAAGCAATTGTCAGCTACCAAAAAAGGGAAAGAAGATTTGGCAAGACAAGTGATCAGCTCGATGAAAAGGGAAAATCGAATAAAACAAAAAACAATGCACCCCATTATGGTTAGGAAGATTGCGATTATATTCGGTTTGGTCTTCCTGTGTATTCAGAGTATGACCTTAGCACAAGGACAGACAGAAGAGTTTGAAGTTTTAGATTATTCCAATCCCCAGGAATATTATATTAAGTCGATAGACGTAGAGGGCGTAAGATACCTGGATAAGGAAATTCTTTCCAATCTCTCAGGATTGAGAAGAGGTGAACGGGTAACCATTCCCGGGGAGAAAATAACTCAGGCCATAAACAATTTATGGTCGCAGGGCTTGTTTTCTGATGTAAAAATCTATGCCAAAAATACCAATAGGGATTCCGTAACGCTTGGTATATACCTGCAGGAACAGCCCCGGCTTTCAGGTTTGGAGATTACAGGTGTCAGAAACCGTGAGGAAAAGGACATCCGGGAAGATCTTAAGCTCAAACAGGGAAGCCAGGTGAACGCCAATGTGCTCAACAACATCAGGGAAACCATCAAAGAATATTTTTATGATAAAAAATATCTGAATACCGACATTGACATCAACCGAGTGGATGATACAACAAGGAACAACCGGGTGGCCCTTCGGATTAGAGTGAATAAGAACGAAAAAGTGAAGATCAAGGACATTATTTTTTCAGGCAATAAGGTTTTTAGCGACGGTGAGTTACGTAGGTCAATGGAACACACCCATAAAAAGAACTGGAACATTTTCCAGGGTTCTAAATTTCTTCCCGAGAAATATGAAGAAGACAAGGAAAAAATCCTTGAAAAGTACAGGACCAATGGCTACCGGGATGCCAGTATTGTTGATGATACCGTATATGCGGTAAGCGAAGACCGCATTAAGATTCATATGGATATCCATGAAGGCAAGCAGTATTTCTTCAATGAATTCAACTGGACCGGCAATACGGTTTATCCTTCTGAAGCGCTTATGAGCAGACTCAAGATTGAGGAAGGTGATCCCTTTGATATGTCGCTGCTGAATGAACGGATCAATGCAGCCGAAGATGCCGTGGGAAACATGTACCTTGATAACGGGTACCTTTTCTTTAATGCCAATCCGGTTATTACACAGATAGAAGACGATTCGGTAGATGTCGAGATCAGAATCACCGAAGGAAAGCAGGCACGGCTAAACCAGATCATCATCGAAGGCAATACCAAGACCAATGAACATGTTGTTCGAAGAGAATTGAGGACACAGCCGGGTAATCTTTTCAGCAGATCAGATATTCAGCGTTCTCAGAGAGAACTTGCACAGCTTGGTTTTTTTGACCCCGAACAGATGGGCATTGAACCCATAAATATCAACCAATCCAGAGGTGAAGTGGATCTGAATTACAAAGTGGTTGAAAAACCCAGCGATCAGCTTGAAATTTCAGGCGGCTGGGGAGCTGGCATGTTTGTCGGAACCGTGGGTATCACATTTAATAACTTCTCAGCACGCCGGCTTTTTGATAAGGAAGCATGGAAACCTGTACCTTCAGGTGATGGACAGACCCTCTCCTTGCGTGCAAGAACCAATGGGTCATATTATCAAAATTACAGCATTTCCTTTCAGGAGCCTTGGCTGGGAGGTAGTAAACCCAATAAATTCTCGGTATCTGCTTACCACTCGGTGCAGAATACCGGCAGATCTTTCCGCTCATTATATCGGCAGGATACCTCCCATTTCAAGATTACAGGAGGATCTGTTGGCCTCCGGCAAAGACTTCAATGGCCAGATGACTATTTTATACTGAGCAATTCTTTCAGTTTCGAAAGGTATAACCTGGAGAACTGGCGGACAGGCAGTTTTATCATGGAGAATGGTATATCCAATAATTTCAGTTTTAGTACCACTTTTGGCCGAAACTCGGTAAGCCAGCCAATATATCCAAGAAGCGGATCAAAATTTATGCTTACGCTGAAGATTACACCACCTTACTCCCTGTTTACCGATATCAACTACAAAACTGCTCCCCAAAAAGTAAAATATAACTGGGTTGAATACCATAAATGGAAATTCAAAAGCGAATGGTATCAGCGTCTGATAGGAGACCTCGTTCTGGCTTTCAACGGCGAGTTCGGTTATCTGGGTTATTACAATTCAGATATAGGGCACAGTCCTTTCGGTTCGTTTGATGTTGGGGGTGACGGTATATCGGGATACAACTTGTATGGGCGTGAAACCATTGCACTGCGGGGATATGAGAATAGCTCCCTTACTCCTATTGTGAACGGCAAAAAAGCCGGGAACATTTACGAAAGAACTTATA
>CAYNPZ010000012.1:0-33801 GCA_964399175.1 uncultured Bacteroidales bacterium
GTTGAACTTTCACCCAGGGGTACCGGAAAAATGGTCTTATACCCGTGGATTACATCGTAACCAAAAATTAAGGGAATGCCCAGACGTGTTTCTTCAACGGCAATCTCCTGGAGCTTTCGGGTATATTCAGAACCGTTTACGTTTAACATGGCACCCAGATGGTCTTTTTTAATCTGCTGAACATAATCACTGTCCTCAGTAACAGGACCGGTTAATTCTCCTTCACCAGAGATAAGATTAAGCTGGCCGATCTTTTCTTCCAGAGTCATCAGATTTAAAACGGAATCTACTTTTTCGGATATGTTCTGGCCCCATGAATTGATCGTCAAAAGGGCCATTAATACAAATAATAACAGGTTGATATGTTTCATAATGGTTGAATTTTTCGGATTATAAATTTAAAAATTTTTCCGAATAAGAAATCCGATTCCCGGATTTCTTATTTATAAGATTTCCACCAATCCCGGAGGTAGAAAATTTATTTTACTGAGGAATGGACAATTTTAACCACCTTATTCACAAATAATTCTGACGCTATTGAAAAACCTGGCTTTTTGCTTCATTATTTTTCGCAAAAAGCCGGTTTTTCAAATGCGGGGTTACCTGCCCGCCGAAGCATGCAGGCGGGCCTGCCCGCCATGGTTAGCAGGCGGGCTTGGATCCTTGCCGCAAACCATCGCGCATTCCTAAACTTTCCCGCTTACCAGCGGGATTTAGGAATGATCCAGGTTAAGAAAATTCGTAATGATCAGGAAGAGAATATTAAAAAATAAAAAAGAGGGTGTCCAACCATAATGAACACCCTTTCCCCATAAACTTCCAAACAAAATATTACCAACCGCTGCCTCGTATAAACAGCCCGAAGGTAATGTTCTTATCATCACGCTGGAAAGGTATAGCAGCATAAGGTTCGAGCACTGCGTACCCGAAAAGATTAATCCGGAGAGCCAATCCTGTACTGAAGATTGGCGTATTTTCATCCGGGGAAGGTTGCCAGGAAAAATCAAGATTATTGTAATCCTCCGTTGCGAAACCTCCGTCAATAAATCCTACCAGGGTGGTAAAGAAATATTTCGATTGGATGAAGGTTAGCCTTTCGGGTCCGCTAAACGGCACACGTACTTCAGCATTGATAACGCCCATCTTCGAACCCACCATGGAATTAAGATTTAAATAGTTCGGATTATAAGATTGTGATTGCGTATTATAGGAGTTGTAGGAATATCCCCTTACGTAATAATGATTTCCAACATATAATGGATACAGCCTATTTGCATCCGGCCCATATCGGGCATAGTGAAGTGTCCGTATACCAAAGCTGAATGGATTCTGAAAATAATAATTTCTGTAATCGGCCTGGGTGGTATAAATATCGTAGTCAGCATACATTTTACCTGCCTGGAAACGAAACCGGTATCCATCCAGCGGACCGGTGATACCAAAGTTTGTGTTATCCCCCACATAGGCCATATAAGCATTACCTACATAGAACGGGTCAGGCTCCTGTTCCTGCAATCGATTTTTGTTCCTGTCAATCAGTAAATTTCCATAATAATAGTTGTTGATCTCCTGAATCATATAGCTGTATCTTGATAAAGAAGCCCCTGCTTCAAAACGCAGTTTCTTCGACAGGGGATAACGGCCAAACAGCGACACCTGATCGTGAAAGATCCTGTACTGACGTATAATAAAATTACTAACGGGTATGGTGCCTTCATCTGTTTCAAGGCTGTCGCGCGGATTAAATGCATAGGAAGAATACCGGTAAGGTATGTGACTTACAGAACCACCCCAGTTCAACCGGCTTTCCTGATTCAGGTAAGATACGTAACCCCCGATGTCATAAATCTCACCCTGTACCTGCAGATTGGTGATCAACTGGTGTCGCTTCAAAACATCACTCCAGAGGGCCGTGACACCACCTGATGCGTAGGTTCCAAACTGGCTGGAGCCAACCCCTACACCGGTACTGCCGATATAATCGAGTTGAAACTTAGGCTTATAGGATTCTCTTTTAAATGATGTATCCGGTTTACTGGGATAACGCTCCAGGTTGTTTCCGACAATATTAAGGACCCTCCCCCTGCCTGGAGGCAGCACGGAAGCACTGTTATCGGCGAGGTTTTTATCCACCTTTACCCGGTTAAAGTCTTCCGGTTCGGCCATATATACAGAATATCTGTCATCCCCGTAAAGGGTATAAGCAATTTCGCCCGTTTCACTGGCTACACTATAGGCCGGAGCCAAATCGGTTATCCCGCTGATACCGGTAACAAAATCAGACAGCCTGTAAACATCGCCTGTTTCAAATTCATATTCATACAAATTCCTGTAGCCATCGGCATGGGAGAGGAAATACAAGGACTCTCCATCCGGAGCATATTGTGGACTGAGATTATCGCTTTGCGGAAAAACGGGCAGCACTTCAACCTCTCCGGTTTCAATATCCATTATGGATAAACGGTATTTACCGTAAGTTGGTTTTTCTAGATCGGTATCCGGACCCCTTTCTGAAATGAAAGCAATCTCCTCACCATTGGGAGACCAGGCCGCCTGAAGATCGGAATAGGGATCCTCTGTTAATTGCCGTATTTCTTCAGTATTGACGTTATATATGTATAGATCACTTTTGCCATCCACCAATCCGGTCAGCAAAATTTTATCGCCATCCGGGGACCATTCGGGATTATCAAATGCCTCAATGCCTTTCATATCTATTTCATCGGTTACGTCCACATCATCCCCTTCTATATTGGCAATAAGCAACCGGTTTCTACCCTTGGCAATGGTGCTCATCGCATAATGATCTCCGTCGGGTGAAAAGGACCCAGCAGACTCGATGTAATTGTAACTATCAATATCTCCCTGTCTTACTGCACTTGTCAGTTGTTTTATGACCTTTTTCTTTTCCGTATTGGCCATCATAATATCTATAGAAATGACATTTTTGTTGGATATAAAGGTCATATATTTGCCATTGGGGCTTAATACCGGTGAAAGATTTAATTCCCCTGAATTTTCAGGACTAAACATGGTCCTTCCCACAGGCTGGATTGTATCCTTAGCTATGTGGGGATCGTAGGTGTTCTTCACCGATTTCTGCCACAGGGATGATAAACTGTCTGTTGTTAATCCGAACAGGCTGTCTACTGCCCTGCCAAATCCATATTTGGCTGTGGTCTGTAAAACAGGTTCGATCATTGCATCTCCCCATATCCCGGTAACAAATGACCAGAAGGCGTGTCCATAACGATAGGGAAAATATTCATTGGGTTTACGTGTCATTTGTTTGATGGAGGGAACATCATCATGTATGATGGCATCTCTCATCCACATAGCGGTTCTATTGTCCACAGGCCCAACAGACAGATATTCGGCCATGCCTTCAATCATCCACAAGGGGATGTTCTGAAGGGACTGTAAGCCCAGTGTATCATTTGTTTTAACCATGTTATACTGAAACACGTGGACCATTTCATGCCCCAACACATGATCCGTTTCCTTGTTGGAGATCATAAATGGTATAACAGCTCTTTTTCTCAATGCTTCAGTCACACCTCCGGTCCCTACACCTATCTGTCCGCCTATCACGGTCGTTTGCTGGAAATCGGGGTGGTTGTTATAAACGATCAGTGGGTTTCGGGAAACGGTATCTCTGAAAATGGCATAATGGCGATCATACCAATATTCACTTTGGCGCCCCAATCTTCGAATAGCATCATTGGGGCCTAAATAATTATAGATTTGGAAATGTGGTGTTTCATATATCTCAAAATCAAATTGCTCATAATTCACCTTATTCTGACCAAAATATTGGCTAAAAGATGTAAATGGGATAATCAGAAACCCCACAGTAACCAATAAATTAAAAATTAACCTTCTTAAATACATATTTCGAACATTTATAATAACAAAAAAAGGAAAAAATCCTTATATTTAAAAATCATTAATCTGCCCGGGAACAATGTTCCACAATGTCACATTAATGATTCCTAATAATTATATAACGAACAAATATGGTTAAAGTTTTTAAATGCTATAATTTTAACCTCTTTTAAAAAGCATGCTTTTTAATGTAAACGATATAAATCTGAAAACCTATGAAAATAAACACATTTTCTGTTATTATGGCAGGCGGCACAGGAACCAGATTCTGGCCCTTGAGTACCAAGGATAAACCCAAACAGTTTTTGGACATTCTGGGAACAGGAAGGACATTGCTCCAGCAGACTTATGACAGGCTTTCAAAGATCAGCCCGGTAGAGAATATTTATATTGTAACCAATGAACTCTATCATGATCTGGTCAGGGAACAATTACCCGAACTCAATGAAAACCAGATCTTGCTGGAGCCGGAGAAAAAGAACACAGCACCTTGTATTGCCTATGCCAATTATAAAATTCAAAAGGTAAACCCGGATGCAAACATTGTGGTATCGCCTTCGGATCATTTGATTCAAAAAGAGGACGAGTTTCTGGAGGTGTTGCGGGAAGGACTGGATTTTACTGAAAATCATGATGCCTTGCTTACATTGGGCATTAAACCCCACCGTCCTGAAACCGGTTATGGCTATATACAAAGGGAGAACAATCAGGAAGTGGATGGTTACAAAAGCCTTCACAAAGTGAAAACTTTTACTGAAAAGCCCAATTATGAACTGGCCAGGAAGTTCTATGAAAGCGGCGAATATTATTGGAATTCCGGTATATTCATCTGGTCTCTTAAATCCATCATGTCATCATTTTCCAAACACCTCCCCGACGTTGATCAACTTTTCAGTAAAGGAGAAAATGTATATCATATTTCCGATGAAGCGGATTTTATTGCACAAGTCTATTTCAAAAGCAAAAGCATATCCATTGATTACGGAATTATGGAAAAATCAGAAAACGTCTACGTTCTGGCATCTAACTTTGGGTGGGCAGATTTGGGCACCTGGGGTTCCCTCCAGGAATTTCTGCACAAAGACGAGAACGGAAATTCAGTATATGGCGATAATGTAATGTTATATGACGTAGAAGATTCCATTGTAAATTTTCCAAATGACAAATTAGTGGTTATTAAGGGATTGAAGGATTATATCATCGTGGAATCGGATAAGAAGCTGATCATCTATAACAAAAAGGATGAACAGGAAATCAAACAGATGGTGGAAGAAATCAAGGAAAAGAAAGGTGAAGAATATATCTGAAAAAGAAAGTCCGCACCATCAAAAATCCCGCACTGTAAAATAGTGCGGGATTTTTATAATAATCAATTTATTGACTCCTAATATTCCCAAAGATCGTGTTCGAACTCAAAAATTTCCTGCCGTATTCTGCGGGCTTCAAGCAATGAATTCTTACCGGTGGTGTATTCATTAACCATCCGGTTACCGTATACGTTGGTTTCCTGAACAACATAGGAGTTGAATCTTCTTTGCCGGAACCAGTCTGCATAGCTAATTCTCTGCGCATCATTTTTCCGGTTAAATATTTCAAATTTGGCCAGTATATTTCTTGCTTCGGGATAGTGAATCCAGAATACCTGGCTTTTCCTCTTTTCTCCTGTATCGTCATCAATATATTCACGGATGGGGCAAATACCAACTACTCTAACTCTCATGTCGGAATATTTTCGATCAAAAACCCACTGTTCCTTGATCATATATTGTTTGATCTCATCATAACGAATTCCTGTTTGTATCACCGTATCTTTGGTACTTCCGTCAGGCATTTGAATTTCCTGCTTTTCTTCACCAGCTCCCATTTCCTTGTAAATTTCATCAGTGGTATACATTTCCTTAAACTGATCGCTCCTGTAGGCAGTTAAATCTTCATTTTCGATACCATGCATGATTGCCTGAATCAGGCTTTTACGATCTTCCAGTTCATTAGTAGGGAAATACAGTGGCTGGTTCATCCGTTTGCGGCAGTCGATCATCTGCCACAACTTTTTGGACCACATGACGTCGGCTTCCCTAATGTGTACATAATCAAGCGGTTTTTTGCCTTTTATATTTTCCTTTTCGTACACATTATCATTAACGCTGCTATCTTCATTCTGAGCCTGACTTTTTTGGGGACTCACAATAAGAACAATTGCTCCTAACAAGAAAAACAGAACTATTTGTTTCATAATATTATTACATTTAATTATTTTTTAAAATTTACTGTATTGTAAACGTGATGGGATTTAAACTTTTAACATCACCATCAGGACCGACTGCCTCAAGGTCCTCAAAGTTAACCTTACGGCCTCTTTCCAGATTATTATCAAACCAGTTACGCACTTCCTGATCAAACTGGTTATCTTCTTTCCTTAGTGTTTTTACATAACCACCTCTATCCGTTGTAGTTATTGTAAATTGTGTGACCTCATATTGCAGATCAAAAAGGAAGTCTTCCATCACCGCAAATACTCCACTTTGTGCTTTAAGAATCTCTTCCCGGATATCTCCCCCGCCTTTCTGGGCCACCTGAGCGGTAGGTGTTGGCAATTCATTAACCCTAAAATTTTTGGAACCATAGGATCGCATCCGGCCTTCCACTTCAGCCCGCACGCTTACTACACACTCCTGGCCGGCATTATTTGGCTTAACTTCAAACTGTCCGGGTCCCACTTTATAGATGCTTCCGTTCCGAACCCTGGGTGATATTTTGTTGGGCGGTACACTCGGAATGGAAATGCTTACCGGATTCGGAATACCTACATAAAAAACGTTCATTTTGGTGGGAGAAATAACCAGGTTGGGCCTGGCTACCTCGAATTCCTGTCTGAAAGGTTTCTTGATGTAGTTACCATCCGGGCCCAACAGTTTAATAATACCGCCCCATTCATGGATGCCTGTGCTGTTAGCCCGCCGCACGTATTGACCTTTACCGTTTTCAATCGATAAAGAATCTTCCACCCGTGTCATCTCAAGCTCATACGAGCCATCTTCCTGCCGTACGCTGTCCCATTCACCAATGAAAATCTGGGGCGGCGCTGTGGTATCTCTTGCTGCAAGGAATACCTCTGCACTGTATTCATTACCCTGTATAACGTAATTTGAATTGGGGATTACAGTAGCTTCCAGTTTGTTAAAAGAAAAGGAACCCGCTTCAATCTGATTGTACAGGTACTGAATGGTTTCAGCCTCTGCATTTCTGATATCCGACTGCAGCTTACTGATGATGGGCAACACTGCACCCAATGGTATGTCATAAAAATGTTTTACCTCCCATGTTTTCTGATCTTGACCGTCCTTAGCGGGAGGATCTGATGTATTCAGGGCTTTATCTATGGCCTCAGCCACCTTTGAGTCCTCATCCTCAATATGACCGATAAGATATTCCCTGAATTCCTCAATTCGTTGTTTTAATTCATAAGCTTTACCATCGTATTGTTCACCAATCATCACACGGGTTACCATGTCCCATTTATCTTCTCCCACTACATTTTCATGCAGCACCTTCACCTTGCCGTCTTCGCCTTTCTCCAGGGCGGTATTCTGCGCAATGTTCGCTCCCTGATTTTCTTTAAGCATCTGTATTTTAAGATCCTGCATGAAATTGTAAAGGCTGTCCGCTCTGGCTCTTATATCAAAAGCCTGATCTTTCCATTTTCCCGCCTTCTGCTCATTCAGTGCCACTTCCTTCTCAAATTCCTTATAGGTAGCGAGATTCTTTTTGGCGAAATTCTCGGTGGTATTCTTTATACCTTCATTAACCAGACGAAATGCATCCAAAACCTCTGCTGATACATTCAGTGCCAACATGGCGGTAAGCACCAAATACATCATGCCGATCATTTTCTGTCTGGGAGTTTCCTTTCCGTGACCCATATCTATTACTCAAATATTAGCTATTCGACATTACAGACATAGCGGAGAGCATATTCCCATATACCATGTTCAGTTCCGCTAGATTCTGATTCAATTTGGAAACCTCCTGCCTGTACTTCTTCGTCTCTTCGACAGATTCTCTCAGATCATTTACCATCTGATCCATTTCACCATAGAGATTCTGTGTGTTCCTCGCATGCTCGCTAGTTGCTTTCAGCTCAAGCTCATATGCAGAATTCAATGCAGAGAGGTTTTTGTTGAGGGCTTCCAGATTTTCGTTGAAATCCTGGGTACTCTCTGAGAGATTTGATCCAATATTCTGCGAAATCTGATTGTATGAACCAGCAATATTATCTCCTGATTCTTTCATTTTATCAGCCAGATAACTTCCACTTTCCTTCATCTGACCTGAGGTATACTGTTCGGATTGCTGGAGGTTATTCGCTGATTCCTGATAAACACTGCTCAGTTGATCTATGGATTGGTTCAGCGCTTCTTTTGATTTGTTGTAGGATTCCGTCAATAAATTCACCGTTTCCGAAGCAGCCTGCATATTATTGACATATTGCTCGGTAGCAAGACTTGCATTAGAAACATTATTCAGGTTTTTGGCAGTTTCGTTGAAACGTTTCAAACCATCGCCTAAACGATCAAAAAGCTCAGGAGATATATCTGCGTTCTCCATCATCTGGTCAAATTTGGTCAGGCTCCCCCCGCCTCCTCCAACGGGTTGTCCATTACCACCGCCGTTATTGAGATCCACAACTTCTCTCCGTGCTCTGTTCCTTTCTCTGGCTTCTTCCGGATCTTCTTCAAAGCCGGCCAATTCCGGATAAACAATTGACCAGTCTACCTCTTCATGTATCGGCTCAAAGGCAGAAAGAAAAAAGATGAGGGCTTCAGTACTCAGTCCAATAATCAACATGGTACTCGCTCCCTCCCAGTGCTGAAGCTTAAATAATGCGCCGGTAAGCACAACAGTGGCTCCAAATCCATAAACTTTCGCCATGAATTTTTTCCATCCGGCCGACTGTACTATTTCAGACATACTCATCATAAGACATAACAATTTTGGGCTTAAAAACTACTACTATACTTAAAACAATTTAAATGTTACAACGCTCTGTTACTGTTCGGCTCCGCCGAGATATGATCTGACACATCTGAAGCCAAGATATGACTTGGCTGTGTCTTTATATTCGTAGGTTCTTGTACCATTCTGAAGGTAATAACCAATGTCTTTCCATGATCCGCCTTTTACCACTTTCCGTTTCATCGCCTTCGGGTCATCTTCGGTAGAATGATACTGATAATTCGGATTCATATCATGGGTAAAGAAGTATGCGGATTCGTCAAATGCATTTGAGGTCCATTCTGCGACGTTACCTGCCATATCATACAATCCATACTCATTAGGAGGATACGTACCAACAGGCTGACTTATTAACGCACCATCGTCAACATAATTGCCTCTCATAGGCTTGAAATTTGCAAGGAAACATCCTTCCTTATTCCTTGTATACGGACCACCCCATGGATAAGGACTCAGGTTCAGTTTACCTCTTGCGGCATATTCCCATTCGGCTTCAGTAGGCAGTCGATAATCCTGTACGGTTCCTTCTCCTTCACTTCTCAGGAAATCATTGAGATATTTGGTTCTCCAAATAGAGAAGGCCTTGGCCTGCTCCCAGTCGACTCCTACCACAGGATAATCATCGTATGCGGGATGGGAGAAATACAAATCGGTATAAGGCTCGTTGAAGGAGTAAGTAAAATCTCTGACCCATACCAGGGTATCCGGATAAACATTGACTTTACCCCTCATTATGAATGATTGTCTGCTGTCAATTTCCATGCGTTCACCCTGAGCATTAATCACGGTACCCTCATACTGCTGGGTATCAAAATTGTACTTATTGGATCTTTTTGCAGCCTGCTGATAATCAATCCAGTAATACTCGTACATCAACTGCCGCGTATCCAGCTGCTTTCTTCCAAACAATCTGTCCTGCTGATCATAATACATGGAGTTAATGATCTCCCTTTGTGCTTCATCAGTGGGATCAATCTCGGTTTCCCAGTTAATACGCGGGGGGTCAATGGGATTACCGTACTGATCTTCAGTAATCACGAAGTCTTCAATCTGCTGACCCAGTTTCCTTCGCAGGATTGAATCTTTCACGTATTCAACAAACTGACGGTATTCATTGTTGGTGATCTCGGTTTCATCCATCCAAAAGGCATCCACAGAAACTCTCTGATTCTTAGTGGTCATTGCCCAGGAAGCGCTTTCATCACTCGGCCCCATTGTGAAACTTCCCATCGGGATGAAAACCATTCCATAAGGCTGTGATTCATACCAATCCGGTCTATCCTGTACACCAATTAACTCACCACCATTGTAATTGCTACAACTGACCATTACTGAGAATAGGATGATAATTAATGCTACTTTCTTCATAATGTTGGGGTTTATTTTTGCTGAATATAAATTTATTTACGATAATTTTTATTATTTGTTATAGAAATCTTATACTTTTATATTGTTCCGGTCTTTCATCGCTTTTCACATCGAAGCAGAAGCCAACCATAATCTCGTGAGAACCCTGATGGTACTTGCTGAGTTCTGAAATGCTCATATCATAGGAATATCCTACTCTTACCCAATTGAAAAGTCTGGCTCCAATCATACCGGTAAGCGTTTTATCCGTCCTGACTGAAACGCCACCCCAGAATTTTCCATCATAAGACAAATGGGTATTCAGACTTATTTGAGTAAGACTGCCATCAGACTGCACTAAAAGAGATGGATTAAGCTCGAATTTGGTATCCGTTATCGGCATGTTGTAGCCGGATATCAGATAATAATTTCTTCCGATCCGGGGTTTTACACCTCCTTCTGCAGGAGAGAAGGTAGGCTCATTAATATGTGTGGAAGAAATTCCGAGATACATGGCATCAGTATAATAATAAACGCCAAATCCTATGTCAGGTGCCATTTCATTTTTTACCTCCTGAGGGATGGCCGGATCATTGCTCGAATGAACCGCTGTACCTGAAGGAATTACCCATTGGGGTGTTAAAGAATAATTGATCATACCGCCATTGGCTCCAAAAGCCAGATTACCGTCCCAGGCTTCAAAACGGTAAGAAAGGGATAATCTTGCTCCTAAATTGTTGTTGAACCCGATCTTATCCTGTATTAACGACAAACCAACGCCAGCATCAATACCAAAAGGACTAATGGCGGCATCAAAGTTAAATACACTGATTTCTGGTGCACCATCGCCAAATCCATACCATTGCTGGCGATGTAAAGCAGTCGCACATATCTTCCCGTGGCTTCCGGTATAGGCGGGATTATAAGACAACCGGGTAAACATACTCTGGCTGAACTGGGGATCCTGTTGGGCCACAGACTGTAAAGATAAGCTTATAAGTAAGATAAAAACTGCTTTAGTTCGCATAAACCTTGTGTATCCTCGAGTTAATAATGAACGTAAAAAAAACAAAATTATTCTTTCTACACAAATTTATCAACATCAATTGTTAATAACGCACGCAATCCCCTTATACTAATTTTTATGGGTGAAGGTTACTATATACAAAAAATTTTTATTGGGAATGTGGCTCTATTATTGATTAAACAATCATTATAATTTGTGAAAATTTAATTTTTGATAAGCATTAAGCCATCGGTCAGGTATTTCATGCCGGCATGCCATCTCGTAATCGGATTGGTTACACGGGTACACCTGGTTCCGGTCCTTATCTTTATCCGGTATCTCCATCCACCATCTTGATGTGCGTTCGCTTTTATAAAAAGTAATTTTATGGTCATCCAGGTTAACCAGAAACTTCTGAAAATGACCATCAGAATAAGGGTGCTCATGATACCTCATGTGGTAACCTTCAATGGTAAACCATAACATCTGAGCGATTAGTCGGGCAGTTACCCGGTTGTTGTCTTCAGGGGGGAAATAATCAAATATTCCAAATACAGAAAGCTCACCGGCAAGACCTGCATACCTGGACAACTGGCATGCTTCTTCATTATATAATCCATTGGGATAAGCCTGTTTTTGTGCTGGAGCTTCGGAGTTTTTTAATGCATGTATCGAAATGCTGCATCCATCCGAATTCCTAAGATAAGGTTCGGTTTCCTCAAGATGGCCCCTCATCCTGCCAAGCCGCAAAGACTCATACTGGTATTTCCTGAGCCACTCTTTCTGTGGTTTTGTCAGATAATAAGACTGATTACCCAGATTGTAGCAGTTAAGCAAATTGAAATCCAGCATTCCGTATTCCGCATATTCAGCCAGGGAGAACCACGGTTCTACGAGCGTATAGGTGTATCTGCCCAGAAAGGATTCCAGATGCATCAAGATACCAAAATTAAAAAGACCGGATCCTCCAATTAAAAGGGTGAAGACACCTCTTTCATTCAGAAGATCCAAAAGATTCTTCAGGGAATACAATGTCTCTTTAACGTTCTGACCTTGTACGAGATCGCCGGCATCCACCATTTTGTTTTTTAAAGCATCCTGGGCTGCCAGTATATATAACTCTTGTCTTACCAGAGCTGCAGATTCTGAATGTTCCGGCCCTTTATTCATTTGGTAGGGGATCCCAATGAGCACCACATCTCCCTTGTTTAATTCCTCTAAAGAAATTTCCCCCCGGTTATGATGAAGTTGATGATGCAGTTCACAAGCTCTTCCGGATTCCCTGCTGCTGTTCAAAGGATAAAGATAGTCGCTTAGGTTCATAAACACAGTAAATATCTATTTGGATCCTTTCTTACCTGAAGTTTTACTGGTACTTTTAGAGCGGGAACTTTTCTTCGCCTTTCCCTTGTTCGACTTTTTGGTTGTACTGCGGGAGCTCTTCTTCTGTGTACTCACTCTGCCGGAACTTTCTTTTCCCGCAGACTGCTTCTTTGTAGTCTGTTTTTTTGAACCGGTTTTGCCGGAATTCTGCTTTTGGGTGGACTTCTTCTGCTTATCCCGTTCTTTTTTGTTTTTGATTAATTCATAACATTCTTCAGCGGTCAGTTTTTCGGCATCCTTCTTTTTGGGGATGGGGTAATTGCCATCCTTGTAACTGATGTAGGGGCCGAAACGACCTCTTAAAATCACCAGATCCTTATCCTCGCTGAATGTTTTGATGGTTTTCTTTCTGTCCCTTTCCCTTTTTTCTTCTATAAGCTGAATGGCCCGATCCAGATCAATCTTGAACGGATCGTCTTCTCTTTTAAGCGATACGTTTTTGGAATTGTGTTTTAAATAGGGGCCATACCGGCCAGTGGAAACAACTACATCCTTACCCTCATATTTCCCCAGTTTTCGGGGAAGATCAAACAGCTTAAGGGCCTCTTCCAGGGTTATGGTTTCAATATGCTGGCCCTTTTGAAGGCTGGCAAATTTTGGCTTTTCCTCTTCATCGCGGGTGCCTAATTGTACCATCGGTCCGTAAGGGCCAATTTTTACAGAAACCTGCCGACCTGTTTTCGGATCAGATCCCAACATTCTCTCACCTGTACTCCTGCCCGACTTTTCAAGAGTCTTTTCCACTTTCTCATGAAAAGGCTGATAGAATTTGTCAATCATCTCCGACCATTCCAGAAAGCCTTCTGCTATCTGATCGAATTCCTCCTCCACATTGGCAGTAAAATTATAATTGATCACCTCTGTAAAATGTTCCTTTAGAAAGTCATTCACCAGCATCCCGATATCATTGGGGAAAAGCTTTTTCTTTTCTGCACCGGCCATTTCCGTCTTGGTCTCTTCTCTGATGGTATCGTTATTCAATACGAGCTCCCGGTAATTCCTGGGAGTCCCGAAACGATCTTCCTTAACTACATATCCTCTTTCCTGAACTGTTGATATAATGGGTGCATAGGTTGAGGGACGTCCGATACCCAGTTCTTCCAGTTTCTTCACCAGGCTGGCTTCTGTATAGCGGGGTGGATGATGCGTAAAACGCTCAATGGCCCTGATTTTTGTATAGTTCAATTTCTGGCCTTTCGTCAGCTCAGGCAGCAAACCTTTGCTTTCTTCCTCCTTTTCCTCATCCGTAGATTCCATATAAACCTTCAGAAATCCGTCAAATTTCATCACTTCGCCTATGGCAATAAACTGATGCGGGTCATTGGAGATATCTATTTTAATGGTGGTTTTCTCAAAGTCAGCACTGCTCATTTGGGACGCAATGGTTCGTTTCCAGATCAGGTTGTATAGCTTTTTTTCTGCTTCTGAACCCGAAACTTCCATATTGTTCATATAAGTAGGCCGAATGGCTTCATGAGCTTCCTGTGCCCCTTTTGACTTGGTCTGATATTGTCTTGTTTTAAGGTATTTCTCTCCAAACTTTTCCTGGATGATGTTCTTTGCTGAGCCAATCGCAGCTTTGGATAAATTCACAGAATCGGTACGCATATAAGTAATCTTACCGGCCTCATAAAGCCTTTGTGCAAGGCTCATAGTACGCGCCACAGAAAACCCGAGTTTCCTGCTGGCTTCCTGTTGCAGGGTAGAAGTGGTAAAAGGCGGTGCCGGATTTCTTTTGGAAGGTTTTTTCTGCACGTCTGCTACCTGAAATTCTGCAGTTTTGGCGTGCTCCAGAACTTTTAAAGCCTCATCCTTATTATCCGGTTTATTGGATAAATCTGCATTAAATTCATTCTCGCCGTCGGTAAAATCAGCAGTCAGCTTAAAGGAGGAGGTGGGTTTGAATTTCATGATCTCCCTCTCGCGTTCAACGATCAGCCGAAGGGCAGCCGATTGCACCCTTCCTGCTGAAAGCGAAGGCTTAATCTTCTTCCATAATACCGGTGAAAGCTCAAAACCTACAAGCCGGTCCAGTATCCGGCGGGCCTGCTGGGCTTTCACCAAATTCATGGCTATGGAACGGGGATTTTTAATGGCCTCCTGAATGGCTTCCTGAGTAATCTCATGAAAAACAATCCGCCTTGTTTTTTCGGGAGTTAATTCAAGTACTTTATAAAGATGCCATGCGATGGCCTCCCCTTCACGGTCCTCATCTGTAGCAAGCCACACCAATTTGGCATTTTTGGCCAGCTCTTTCAGTTCTTCAACTACTTCTTTTTTATTTTCAGGTATAACATATTTGGGTTCATACTCGTTACTAATATCGATCCCATAGTTCTTTTTCTCAAGATCTCTTATATGACCGTAACTGGATTTAACAAGATAGTTTTTTCCCAGAAATTTTTTTATAGTTTTGGCCTTTGCTGGTGACTCAACGATAACTAAGTTATCTTCCATAGATATTAGGCTGTTTGTGAAACAAATTAAAAAGCAAAATTAAAACTTTTAAAAATCTAATGTCAAATTTTGACTAATTTATTACAGTATTGGTATTATGAAGTTCAAATTCAATTACAACAAAAAATTTTACATAAGATTATTCTGGACATTATTCGCGTTACCTTTTGTAACGTTGTTCGTGATCCTTATTCTCATTTCCCAGGATGTATTCGGGCCCATGCCCACATTCAAAGAACTGGAAAATCCTGAGAATAATCTCGCCTCTCTCATTTATTCCAAGGACGGGGAGATGCTCGGCAAATATTATGTTCAAAACCGATCTTATGTAGATTTTAAAGAAGTATCGTCAAATATCGTCAATGCATTAATTGCAACGGAAGACATCCGCTTTTATGATCACTCCGGAATAGATGCCAGAGGCCTGGCCAGGGTTTTCTTTAAAACAATATTGATGGGCAAAAGCTCAGGAGGGGGAAGCACCATTACGCAGCAGCTTTCAAAAAATCTCTTCCCAAGGGATACAACCATTTATAAATCAAGGATAGCCTACGCCACCAATCTGGTATTGGCAAAATTCAAGGAATGGATTACAGCAGCCAAGCTCGAAAGAAACTACACCAAAAAGGAAATTCTGGTGATGTACCTTAATACTGTTCCGTTTGGCGGAATGACTTATGGAATTAAGTCGGCCGCGAGAACTTATTTCAACACCCACCCCGATTCCTTAAAGCTTGAAGAATCAGCCACCCTTATAGGGATGCTTAAGGCACCCACAAGATACAGCCCTGTGAATCACCAGGAGCAATCGAAAGAAAGAAGAAACGTGGTATTGAATCAGATGCAGAAATACAATTATATTACTGAAGCCCAATACGACTCCCTAAGCCAACTGCCTCTTGAAATTGATTATAACCGACAGGACCATAATCAGGGCCCTGCAAGATATTTCAGAGGACACTTAAGAACGTTGCTTACACAACAAAAACCTCTGAAGGATAATTATTCCAGCATAGAAAGCTACAGGGAAGACTCCACAAAATGGGCAAATAATCCACTCTATGGATGGTGCAATAAACACACCAAACCCGATGGTTCCCATTATGATCTATACAGGGACGGGCTCAGAATATATACCACCATTAATTCGAAGCTTCAGAAATATGCTGAAAAAGCGGTAAGAGAACATCTTGGTAATGATTTACAGGAAGAGTTCTTTGATCATATGGAAAAGCATAAAAACGCTCCTTTCGCCAAAGAACTGAAGGAAAAACAGATCGACAATATCATAAACCGGGCAATGAGAAACACGGATCGATACCAGTCGTTGAAGCGCAGGGGTATCAGTAAAGATTCCATTCAGTCCAACTTTAAAAACCCCCGCAAGATGGAGGTATTTTCCTGGGAGGGAGTGAAAGACACGGTAATGTCGCCTCTGGATTCCATCTGGTACCACAAACACTTCCTGAGGGCCGGATTTATGTCCATGAATCCCAAAAATGGTCATGTAAAGGCCTATGTAGGTGGCCCCGATTACCGGTATTTCCAGTACGACCATGTCAAACAAGGAAAAAGACAAATCGGCTCTACCATCAAACCTTTTCTTTATACGCTGGCGATGCAGGAAGGGTATTCTCCATGCCATAAAGTTCCCAACGTTCCAAGCACATTCTATGTGAATGACTCAACCTGGACTCCGAAAAATTCAGGACCATCAGGAAAGGAAGGGGAAATGGTTACATTGAAGTGGGGTTTGACCCGTTCGGTGAACTATATTTCGGCCTGGCTCATTAAACAGTTCAATCCCCAATCTGTGATCAATGTAATGCGGAAAATGGGTATTGAGAGCCATATTGATCCCGTGCCCTCGATCTTCCTGGGTACTTCTGATATTTCGCTTTATGAGATGGTAGGGGCTTACAGCACCTATGCCGATAAAGGCGTATATACCGAGCCCAGCTTTGTAACCAGGATTGAAGACCGGAACGGGAATCTGCTCGCTACCTTTAATCCTCAGGAAAGTGAAGCCATCAGTGAACAAACCGCCTACCTGATGATTAACCTTCTGCAGGGCGTTGTCCAGGACGGTACAGGCAGACGGGTGCGGTATAAATATGAACTGATGAATCCGATAGCTGGTAAAACAGGTACTACCCAGAACCAATCCGACGGATGGTTCATGGGCGTTACGCCCAACCTGGTATCCGGTGCCTGGGTCGGTGGTGAGAACCGGAGCATACACTTTAACACCATTTCCCTGGGTCAGGGAGCCAACATGGCCCTGCCAATTTGGGCAAAATACATGAAAAAGGTATATAACGACTCCACACTGACCAACCTGGTATCGAAACAGGACACATTTGATATGCCGACCAATTTCAATTATGATCTGAATTGTGAAGATGTAGGCGAGGCCAAAGACCGCATCGACGACGATTTCTTCTAGCCGGAGATCAGATAGCCGGAATGGAATGAAGCAACCTGCGGGTATAATCGTTTTGGGGGGAATCAAAAACATGATTTGATTCCCCTATTTCTATAATGCTGCCGTCTTTCATCACGGCTACGCGATCTGACATAAAACGAACCACCGAAAAATCATGGGTAATAAACACATAGGTAAGGTTATAGTTCTTTTTCAGATCCTGCAGCAAATTCAATACTTCTGCCTGAATGGACACATCAAGGGCCGAAACGGCTTCATCACATATGATGAATTCGGGATTTAAAGCCAACACCCTGGCAATGGCTACCCTTTGCCGCTGACCTCCGGATAATTCGTGGGGATAACGGTTATAAAAATCTTCTCCCAGTCTCACATCGTTAAGCAATTGCATTGTGCGTTTCTTTCTGTCGTGGCTGGTTCTATAGTATCTATAATAATGAAGGGGTTCGGAAATCATCTTACCGGTAGAAAGCCGTGGATTTAAGGTAGAATAAGGATCCTGGAAGATGATCTGTACTTTCTGCCGGAACCGGCGCAAATCGTTTCGGGTAAACCGGTTGAAATCCTTTCCTTTAAAAATAATCTCTCCACTATCAAAATCAAGAAGTTGCATCAGAATCCGGGCGAGCGTAGATTTACCGCTTCCGGATTCTCCGACCAACCCAAGTGTCTCTCCCTGATATATATCCAATGAAACCTGATTTATGGCAGGCAGTGTTTCTATTGGCTTTCCAAAAAAATTCCTTTCCAGCGGAAAAGCTTTGGATACATTATGCAGATTAAATATAGCAGGAGCATCCTTGACATCTTCTTTAGCCTTGTTGTCATTTGGAGCCACTTCATGCTTTTTGGGCTTGTTATCCGAACCATCCGCTTCCATAAAATCAGCCAAGGTATATAACCGCTCCGGCCTTCTGTCCAGTGGTGGCTTACAGGCAATCAACCCCCGGGTATAGGCGTTTCCCGGTGAATGGATGATCTGCTGCCTGGAGCCTTTTTCAACTATTTCCCCGTTATACATCACGGCCATCTCATCCGCCACTTCCGATACAACAGCCAGGTCATGGGAGATAAAGATCAGGCTCATACCGTAACGCTGTTTCAATCCCTTCAGCAGATCGAGAATGAAATTTTGGATGGTCACATCCAAAGCGGTTGTTGGTTCATCAGCTATCAACAAAGTTGGATCACAGGATATAGCCATGGCAATCATCACCCTTTGCCGCTGTCCCCCGGAAAGTTCATGGGGATAACTTTCAAATATCCTCGGCGGGCTGGGAAGTTCTACTTCACTAAAAAGTTGTTCGGCTTTATTCCTGGCCTCTTTTCGGGAATATTTTAAATGCCTGATCATGATCTCTGAAACCTGGTCACCGCAGGTATAAACAGGATTAAGGGAGGTCATGGGCTCCTGGAATATCATGGAAATATGCCTACCCCTGATATTCCGCACCATTCTCGAATCAGCCTTTAAAATATCAACCCAACGATCCTCATTCATCCGATAATTCACCTTTCCACTAAATACGGTGGCAGACGGTGGCAAAAGATTCAATATGGAAAGAGCCGTCACCGATTTCCCGGAACCAGACTCTCCAACAATTCCTATGGATTGACCATGGTGAATATCCAGACTGACATCCTTAACGGCATAAAACTTACCCTGATTGGAAGGGAACCCAATGGTCAGATTTTCTATGGAAAGCAGAAGATTACGCATTGGAATCTTTAAATAGTTTGGAAAACAATTGTCCGACTGTATTCACATACACCAGGTCTATCCTGGAGTTCTCAGGCTGCAGGGAATTGTATTCAGAGAGAAACATTCTTTTATATCCCAGCTTTTCGGCCTCCTGAATCCGCTTGTCAATCTGTGTAACGGCCCGGATCTCACCCGACAGACCAACCTCACCTGCAAAGCAGGTTTTCATATCAACCGGCTTATCAACAAAGGAAGAAAGAATGGAAGATATAATTGCCAGGTCAATGGCTGGATCCTCCACCTTGATACCTCCTGCAAGGTTCAGAAAAACATCCTTATTGTACATATTGAGATTGGCTCTTTTTTCAAGTACTGCCAGCAGCATAGATAACCGCCGGGTATCGAAACCGGTGCTCGTGCGCTGGGGATTGCCATAGGAAGCCGGGCTCACCAGTGACTGTATCTCCACAAGAAACGGTCTGATCCCATCAATGGTAGAGGCTATGGCAATGCCGCTCAGATCATTGTGATACTGATTCACCAGATGTCTGGAAGGATTAAGCACTTCTTCCAGCCCGGACTGGCTCATCTCGAAAATACCCAGCTCGCTTGTCGAGCCAAAACGGTTTTTCAAGGCCCTCAAAACCCTGTATACATAGTTGTGGTCACCCTCAAACTGCAGTACCACATCCACAATATGTTCAAGTACCTTGGGCCCGGCTATGCTTCCTTCTTTGTTAATATGACCGATCACCAGAACGGGTATAGAGGTGGATTTGGCAAAATATAAAAGCCGCGTAGCCGACTGTCTTACCTGGGAAACACTTCCCGGGGCCGAATCAAAATTCTCGGAGAACAGGGTTTGTATGGAATCGACAATCAGCAGATCAGGGGAGAAATGCTTTGCTTGTTCCAGGACCCTTTCCAGAGAAGTTTCGTTAAGGAGATAGATTTCGTTGTCATCTGCTTTCAGTCGATCCGAACGCAGTTTGAGCTGCTTCAGGCTTTCTTCGCCAGAAATATAAAGTACTTTAACGCCTTTGGATTTGAGGGCCATCTGCAGCGCCAGTGTCGACTTACCAATTCCGGGCTCGCCACCTATCAACACCAGAGACCCGGGCACCATACCACCTCCCAAAACCCGATCCACTTCACTGTAATGGGTGGACAAACGCTTTTCATCCTCCAGCGAAATCTCCGATAAAGGCTGTATATCGCCGGATTTTCCCGAAAAACCGGCAGCTTTCTTCTCTGCCTGAATGGTTTCCTCTACGTAGGTGTTCCACGCATTGCAATACGGACAACGACCCAGCCATTTGGAGGATTCAGCGCCACAGTCCTGACAGATATATATGGTTTTCTTCTTGGCCATGTTCTCTCCAAAATCAGTATTACCTGGTTAAATTAAAGAGGCTTGAGCGTTTTTTGTCTAATAGGGAAAAAATCCCAATTTACAAATAACAAATAAAATCCAATAATCAAAACTACAAATTCCAAACCTGTAGGTATCTTGTTTGGGTAATTTATAAATTTGGTAATTGAAATTTGTTTGTTATTTGGGATTTGTCTTTTGTAATTTCTCAATAAGTCCACTAGTTGAATATCCCTCCAGGAAATCGATTGTAATCACTTCTCCACCGTTTGCTTTAACAACATCCGCACCTATGATATCTTCCACCTTATAATCTCCTCCTTTTACAAGCACATCAGGTTTAATCAGGTTGATCAGGTTGTAAGGTGTTTCTTCATCAAACATATAAACGCCGGTAACCTGTTTCAGGGAGGCAAGTACAAGGGCCCTGGTGTATTCATCCTGCAGGGGCCGGTCATCTCCCTTGATCTTTTTTACAGAGTGATCGCTGTTGAGGCCAACTACTAAAATATCTCCCAAAGAGGCAGCTTTGGAAAGGTATTCTATATGTCCGCGGTGAATAATATCAAAACAGCCATTGGTAAAGACAATTCTGTTGTCTTTCAGTCTCCAGTATGTCAACAAAGACTCCAGGTTCTGATCTGTAATAATTTTTTCCTTTATGACTTCCAAATAATCCATGATTTATGTTTTATTGGTTTTTTAAAGCCTTTCTTTTTTGAATCACAAGTATAATAAAAGATATTGCCCCAAGAAGGATGGCAAAAATTGACTGTGATTCATGGGAAAGCGTAGCGTATGCCACGGCATTGGCCCTGGAAACTCCATAGAGCGATAATCCCAATGTAATGATCCAGTGGAATGCACCAATACCTCCCTGAACCGGCGCCGACATTCCCATTCCCCCAATTACAAGCAGAAACAACCCGTCAAGCGGACTTAAATGGGAAGTTGCCGGCAGGGCAAATAAAAGCACATAGGTCATCAAAAAATACATAAGCCAAATAAGCAGCGTGTGAAAGATAAAGCTCCATCTATCCCGCATCCTACCAATGGTTTGAAGGCCCACCACCACACCGTGAAACAGCTCTTTTACTTTTCTGATAACGGGATTTTCAGAGAATCTCCGGTTCAGATACAAAAACAGGAAAACCAATAGGGCAACCGAGGCGATAAATAAGATCCAGTTAAAGACTGAAAACTGAAAGAAAGGAATGATACGGTCCAGAAAAGGAGAGAAGATGTTTTCTTTGAAAAATTCCCCAAAAAAACCTATTTTGGAAAAGAATACTACAATTAGCACAAAAATCAGAATTACAAGATCAATGGCCCTTTCAATGATGACTGTACCCAGCAGGGAATCCAGAGGTATTTTGTCGGATCGCTGCAGCGAACCACAACGGCTAATTTCGCCGATACGGGGAAAGGCAAAATTTGCAGTATATCCGATCATCAGGGCATAAAATACATTTTTGAGCGGAGGATCATAATTCAATGGTTTGATGAGTAATTTCCAGCGATAGGCACGACTGACATATCCAACCAGGGCAAAAAAAAGGGCAAAGGCTACCCATTTAAAATCTGCCCTTTGCAGGCTCGAAATAAGTTCCTCTACACTAACCCCCCGAAATGCAAAATAGAGCAAAATAAGCCCTATCGCAAGAAATATGGTAAAACGTAATGCTCTTAAAATTGATCTTTTCAAAAATCCTATACAAGTTTATTGGTTGCCGTATCAGGGAACAATAATTTGGGATGATGGGTTTTAGCTTCTTCGAATTCCATGGATGCATAAGAAATGATGATCACCACATCCCCCACAATCACCTTTCGGGCGGCGGGCCCATTCATACATATTTCCCCTGAATCACGTTCTCCTTTAATCACATAAGTATCGAGCCGTTCACCGTTACTGATATTGAGCACCTGAACCTTCTCATTCTCTATGATGTCAGCGGCATCCATAAGGTCCTCGTCTATTGTAATGCTTCCCACATAATGAAGGTTGGCCTCAGTAACGGTAACCTTGTGTATTTTGGATTTTAATACTTCTATGTTCATAGCTTACAGATTATCCGATGCAAAGTTAAAAATAATATTGGACATTATCGATTAACCGAACCTTCCCTACCCAAGCTGCTATACAGGCCCGTTTGTAAAAAGACTCATCCCAGTTTTTAACAGGCTGAAGGGATTTTTCGTCAACGATTTCAAAGTATTCAACATCTAGGTGTGGATCATTATTTAATTCAGTGATCACCCGCTGCCTCAGTTCATCCACCGTGTAATTCCGGGCTTCTTCCCTTGCCTTGTGTAATAGTTCAGCTATTTTCGGTGCGTGCCGGCGCTGTTCTTCAGTAAGCCGTGCATTTCTTGAACTTTTGGCAAGTCCGTCTGATTCCCTGACGATCGGACACGAAACAATATCAATATTCATATTGAGCCGGGAAGTCAATTCCCGGATAATGGCGAGCTGCTGAAAATCTTTCTCACCGAAATAGGCCCGGTGGGGCCTGACGATGCCGAACAACCGGCTTACAACCTGCGCTACGCCCTTGAAATGACCTGGACGAAACCTGCCTTCCATCACTTTATCCAGGTCACCGAAATCAAACACACGATGATCTTCTTCCGGATATATCTCCTTCTCGGTCGGCGTAAAGATAACTCCGGCCCCCGCATCCTGCAGCTTTTTTATGTCACCTTTCAGGTCCCGGGGATACTTTTCATAATCCTCACGCTGGTTGAATTGGGTAGGATTGACGAATATGCTAACAACAGTAACGTCGTTATCCCGCGTACTATAATCCACCAATGAGAGATGACCCTCATGCAGCGCCCCCATAGTAGGAGCAAATCCAATGCTATTTCCTTCTTCCTTCAGCTTCGATATTTCATCCTGAAGACCCCGGCTTGTATCAAAAACATCCATATATATGAAATTAAGCATCACTGAAACGAAGTTACAAATATATATATTATACCAATCAATCCATTAGAAGCCGATGAATGAGCCATACTAAAGAATATGATTGGGAAATCCCGATTTAAAAAATCAAATTTTTGGGTGACTGATAAGTAGACCAAAAGGTATAATATTCTTTATTGCACCGATTTAGCGGGGTTCAGGATTATAATACCAAAAAATAAATCCAAACAGAGGCCAATCATTTGATGTTCCTCCT
The DNA here is from genome assembly GCA_964399175.1 of uncultured Bacteroidales bacterium. Classification (GTDB taxonomy): domain Bacteria; phylum Bacteroidota; class Bacteroidia; order Bacteroidales; family UBA12077; genus JAGXLC01. The sequence goes on from CAYNPZ010000012.1 coordinate 23,797, forward strand.
TCCAATGGATATTTTTAGAAAAAGTTTTTCAACAACAATAAAAATATTAATTTTGCATTCGATAAGAAAGAGGGGGACTTAGCTCAGTTGGCTAGAGCGCCACGCTGGCAGCGTGGAGGTCACGGGTTCGAGTCCCGTAGTCTCCACAAAAAGCATAAGTGATTAAACCATTGTACAGAATTAAGTGCAATGGTTTTTTATTGCGATTGATAATCGCCTACCCAATCAAAACTATAGGCTTTGGCAAATTCCTGGCAGCGCTTCCAGTCGTTTGCATAGTGATTCCGAATTCTTTCCATGTGATCCTGAGGAATCAATGGCTCCGAACCAGCCATGCGACCGGGTAAAAGAGCGGCAATATACAGGATCAGATGATTGAAGAGCCAGCGGGTACGAAACCTCAGATAATGCCTCAGCTTGTTCTCCGAACCTTTAAAATCCTTAGCGAAAACCTTTCGGTTAAAACGCCGTAAAATTTTCAGCTGTTTCTCACTATATGACTTATGGGAAGGATTAACATCAATCCGGTTTTCAGGGTAATGCACTCCCATGTAACTGGCCAGTTTGTCAAAAAAACCATAGGCATCCTTTTTCAGCTCATCATGAAAAAGCACCAGTGGGGAAGGTCTAAACAGGTCCTTAACCAGCCTGAGTTTGGGATAAAAATAGATGTTCTTTTGTTTCCAGAGTCCTTCATCATACTCCAGATCAACGAAATTTTCAAATGGCTCCAGTCCACCGTTTTTAACATAGCGTCGATACTGTGAAGCCATCCAGCTATCGTTTCTCCTTAAAACAATGATGATGTAGGCTTCAGGAAATTTATCTGCAATTTTCCTAACCTCCCGCTCGAACTGGCGGTCAAATTCCCTGGAAACAAGATATTTGCTATGGCTTGTACGGTAAATAATTTTATCAAACCGGTTATAACGGGTCCGTTGAATATAGTGTATGCCCTTCAGCCTGGGAAAAAATTTATACTGGAGATAGGTAGAAGCAGTCTTACCCAAACCTACATGGCAAAAAAGATCAAAATCTGTCCGTTGTTCTTTCATACAATCAGATCATCTTTACCTGAAATTGCCACAATGGCACATTCATTTAAAAATTGCCGGTAAAGTAGACTAAAATTTATTAAGGTACCAAATTATAGCAACTAAAATAAAGTAATGAGCCTATACTACCTGATTTTCCCCAGACCAGCCTCTTTTAACCTGGATCATTCATACAATAATCCACAAAATTTTTCGTCTTTTATTTGGATTTTGAACATATGTTCATTACTTTTGTACCATTGTTTCACAAAAAAATTTAAGGAGGCTAATATGCCAGCAGGAGACAGAACAGGACCAGCAGGTGCAGGACCCATGACGGGAAGAGGCATGGGTTACTGTGCAGGACACTCTGTTCCCGGCTATGCCAACGCTGCACCGGGAATGGGAAGAGGTATGGCCAACAGGTTTGGATTCGGTCGCGGAGGAGGCTTCAGAAGAAGATTCTATCATCCGGATGCGATGATGACCGATTTGGCTCCTACCCGCGAAGAAGAGCTGCAAAGCTTGAAAACACAGGCTGAAAGGCTTAAAAGAACGCTCGATGAGGTTCAAAACCGAATCGACGAACTGGAAAATAAAAAGTGAAGTTGTGGGTAGTTCTTTGAAAAACCGGTATAGCTTGATGTAGCCAATAAAGGAACCTGCAAAATTTATCAGGAACGGACATTCTCTATATTTGCGCTAAAAATTGTCACCACGTCCGAAACGACATAGAAAATTAGGCAGACCCCCGGGAATGATGGGATTCAAACCAATGGGGGTTCCCATGGCGCTGAGCGAGCACATATCCATTCAGTATGAAGAGTATGAAGCGCTCAGGCTGGCGGATTATGAAAATTTATCCCACGAAGAAGCGGCGAAACAAATGAATGTTTCAAGACCGACCTTTACGAGGATATATGAAAAGATCCGTAAAAAGCTCGCTCAGGCCTTTGTGGAAGGCAAAACCATCCTAATTGAAGGTGGCAATGTTGAATTTGACAAACAATGGTTCCGGTGTACATCATGCCATACCGTTTTTCATGTCCCTGAAGGGAAGATACCGGTTTGTACCTCCTGCGGCTCAGAAAATGCTGAGAATATCAACGAATCGCTCAGGAACTGGCAAAGCAGACAGAGAGGACGCAGAGGACATGGATGGAAAGAAGCTGAAGATAAAAATTGTATCTGTCCATCCTGCGACAAAACAGTGGAAGGTAAACCGGGTATTCCCTGCAGGGAACTGACATGTCCCAATTGTGGAAATTATTTAACCAGAAAAGATAAGAGGTAACTATGCCAGGATTTAACAGAACAGGACCGCTTGGAGAAGGTCCCATGACAGGAAGAAAACAAGGCAGATGTAATCCGAATAACAGAAAAAATGTTTCCGATGCACGTGAAAAACAACTAACCGGAAGGGGCCCTGGAAAAGGCAGGATGCGAGGCAGAGGAAAAGGAATGTGTCAGGCCAGGGGTAAGAACAGGAGGTTTGGCAGGTAAAGATCTAAGGAAAAGGTTGAAAGCAATCTAATAAAGAACAGTTGAATTGCGTGTCATTGGTGGTCATTTTTTGTCATTCCGGGTTTGGTTGGCAAAAGGCTATTGGAAGTTGGCAATTAATTAGCCAAGCTAAGATAGATAGAGCAATGAAAAAGTCATTAAAAATTAGCCATCAGGATTTATCCATAGTGATAAAGAAGATTAAGAAAAATTATAGGGTAAGGTGGTATGATAACCTTTTAATTTTTGTTAATACACAGTAATATATGACAGTAAATACGCAATTTTAAATCGTGGAATATAATTTATTACGAAATTAAAATTCTTGCAACAATCAAACCCAAAAAGGGTGAAATAGTAGTAGCCCCGGGGTTGACACCCCGGGTTCAAGCGCGGATTTTATTGCGCTCCAACTGGATAAATCAATTAAGATATAGAACTTCCTGGAGCGCAACATAGGATTTTTAAAAAAGGGAGAATAACAATAATAAGAGCATCAAAGAATAAAGAAAGTTTTATATAAACACCAAATACGATAAATTATGAAGAAAATAGCTGTACCAACGAGTCAGGGTAAGCTGGCAAGGCATTTTGGCCACTGTCAGGAGTTTAATTTTTTTGAAGTGAACGACTCCAAAATTGAAAATGAAGAAGCGATGACACCCCCGCCCCATCAGCCGGGTATCATTCCGAAATGGATACACCAGCAGGGGGCTACGGATGTCATTGCAGGCGGCATGGGCCAAAGAGCCATTGACATTTTCAATCAACTGGGCATAAATGTTTATGTTGGGGCTCCCAGCAAGGATTCGAGAACCATAGTTGAGGAGTTTCTTAACGGAGAACTGGAAACCCAGGCCAACCTCTGTGATCATTAATTACTGAAAAACAGTTAGATGAACCATCAATGTCTGTTCTGTTTTTGCAGAGCATTTGATAAGCTATTGCAAAAACACGTGGGAAATAATGAGGAAAGGCTAAAACTGGCAAAAAAATTTTTCTCCCTTCTGGCAGAAATGGATACGGAAAAACCAATACCTTATATCGCCCGTAACATTCACGCCATTATAAGGGAGAGCCTGGGTAATCCTGATCCTTACAAAGAGGAAAAGCGGCAGAGCAACGAGATGGCCTTATCCCTGTATAATGAATTAAAGGATAAAATAAACGATTCGGGAGACCGGTTCAACAGAGCCCTCCGGTATGCGCTGGCCGGCAACATCATTGATTACGGTCCTTCTCACACGTTTGACATTTACAGCACACTCAATAAAGTAGAAAAGTCCGCTTTTGCCATTGACCATTCTACTCAATTGGAAAACAACATACGAAATGCCGATAGCATCCTTTACATTGGGGATAATGCCGGGGAAATAGTCTTTGATAAGCTGTTCATTGAAACAATGGAACATCCCAACGTTACCTTTGCCGTTAGGGGAGCTCCGGTAATCAACGACGCAACCCTTATGGATGCCGATATGGTTGGGATGAACAGGGTGGCGAATGTTATAAGTAACGGATATGATGCACCCTCCACCATACTGGAAATGACAAGTAAAGAATTCCGGGATGCCTTTAGTGCAGCTGACCTGATCCTGGCCAAGGGACAGGGCAATTTCGAAGGGCTGATGAAACAAAAAGATACCAGGGTTTGGTTTCTGCTCATGATCAAGTGCCAAGTCATCGGAGATATGCTGGGCGCTCATAAAGGCGATTTTGTGGTTTCGAACGGACATGGATCACATGTATAAAAAATAATCCGAATTCTTCACAATTAAAATTAATCTTAATAAAAATAAATAATTATGAACCATACAGATGTCCTTATAATAGGAAGTAGCGCGGCAGGATTGGCAACAGCCATTTCCGGAAAGAATAACTATCCGGAAAAAGATTTTACAGTGATGAGGAATTTGCAGAAAGAGCCGGTGACATACCCGCAAACAGAGGCGTAAATGTAAAGACCGGGAACAGTGTGAAACAAATTGTAAGCATCGGAAACGGAAAAGTCATAGCTGTGGAACTGGCCAACGGGGAACAAATTGAAGCCGATGCCGTGATCCTTTCTATGGGGTACGAACCCAACACAAAGCTGGCTGAGGATACCGGTCTCGATATCAATAAATACGGGTTCATCTCCGTGGATGAATATATGCGCACCAACGATTCCAACATCATGGCTGTGGGTGACTGTGCAGAAAACAGGCACATCATCACCAAAAAGCAGAGTGCGGTGATGCTGGCGTCCACTGCCTGCGCTGAAAGAAGAATCGCGGGTATGAATCTCTTCAAATTATCGGCCATCAAGACTTTTACAGGTACTATAGCCATATATAGCACGGCACTAGGAGATCATGCCTGTGGTACCGCGGGAATCACAGAAGAAGATGCCAAAAAGGAAGGTTTCGACGTGGTGTCCGGATTGTTTGAAGGTATGGACAAACATCCCGGTAAATTGCCCGGAGCCAAAAAACAAGTCGTTAAGCTCATCGTTGCCAGGGAATCCGGCATCATCATCGGAGTGGAAGCGATGGGCAGAGTTTCCGTCGGAGAGCTGACCAATCTGATCGGTTTTATTATTCAAAGCCGTACCAGCATCTACACCCTGCTGATTACCCAAATAGGAACACAGCCGCTTCTAACTGGTTCGCCGGCAGCTTATCCATTGATGAAGGCAGCCGAAGCGGTGGCAAACAACATGAAAAAATGAAAATCACCATAGCAAGCGGAAAAGGTGGCACCGGGAAAACCACCCTGGCAACCAATCTGGCTGCCTTGTGCAGCTCCGGTTCACGAAACAAGCCTACTGTCCTGAGTGATCTTGACGTGGAGGAACCCAATTCGGGCATTTTTTTAAAGGGAACGGCTTTTCAGCATCAAACGGTTAAGAAAGAGATCCCCGAATGGATACCTGACAAGTGTACTTTTTGCAACCGCTGCAAGGAAGTATGCAACTTCAACGCGATTGCCGTGCTTCCGGAATCGGTATTGGTTTTTCCCGAACTGTGCCATTCCTGTTATGCCTGTGTAGGTCTTTGCCCGGAAGATGCGCTAGTGATGAAGGAACATCCCATCGGAGAATTGAGCCACTTCAAAGTGGATAAGCTGGATTTTGTTGAAGGGAAGCTCAATATCGGAGAGCAACAGGCTGTACCCATGATTTCAAAAACCATAGATTATACCAGAAAAAATTTTCCGGATCATTCGCTTTTCATTTATGATGCGCCCCCTGGAACATCATGCCCTGCAATTGAATCGGTAAAAGGAGCTGATTATGTCATTCTGGTAGCCGAACCCACGCCATTCGGACTGCACGACCTGAAACTTTCGGTGAAGACCATGCTGAAAACAGGCAAGCGCTTCGGTGTGGTCATCAACCGCCACGGATTGGGCAATAATGATCTCGAGGAATATTGCAGGAAAGAGCAGGTAAATGTGCTGGGCAGGATCCCAAACATGCCGGAAATAGCAAAAAAGTATTCCCGGGGAGAGCTCATCATTGACATACCGGAAATCAGAAGGGAAATGTTCAGCATATTGACCCATACGGAAGAGATCACCGGTGGATGGATATGCCGAGAAAACCGCAGTAAATCATGAAAGAGATTGTAGTCATATCCGGTAAAGGAGGCACCGGAAAAACTTCTGTTACGGCGGCATTTGCCCAACTGGCAGCAGAGGAATCTGTTATTGCCGATTGCGATGTGGATGCAGCAGACATGCACCTGTTGCTAAAGCCCGATTTTGCACGGAAGGAAGCCTTTTACAGCGGACAGATAGCCCATATCGACATGGAAAAATGCACGCGGTGCTTCCAATGCAAAAAAGCCTGCCGCTTCGGTGCCATCCATGTGAATAATGGGGTATTTTCTGTGGATGAAATCGATTGCGAGGGCTGTGGCTATTGTGAGAAAATCTGCCCTACTCAGGCCATCACCATGTACGATGCGCTCTCGGGGAAAACCTACATCTCCTCCACCCGGCTGAAAACTACACTGGTTCACGCTGAGCTGGAAATAGCCGCAGAAAATTCTGGAAAATTGGTTACACGGGTAAAAACACTGGCCAGGGAAAAAGCCAAAACGGAAGGGAAAAACTACCTTCTGATTGACGGCACACCAGGCATTGGTTGCCCCGTAACCGCTTCGGTCACGGGTGCTCAATATGTGGTAATTGTTACCGAGCCCTCCATGTCGGGGCTCCATGATTTAAAACGCGCCATCGAACTGATCGGGCATTTTTCAATACCCGCCGGACTGATCATCAACAAATCCGACCTCAACGAGGAAATAACGGCAGAAATTATTTCCTATGCAGAAGAAAAAGGGATCATCCTGCTTTCTCAGATTCCGTATAATGAAAAATTTGTAAAAGCCCTTACAAAGGGAAAAACCATCGTTGAGTATGATCCGGAACTGAAGGATACGGTTGTTGAGGCTTGGGATGCTGTTCGTGAAAGGGTTGTTGATCATTGAATTGTTTGACAGGAGTTGGGGTAAAGTTGGCAACAGGGCAGTTGGCAAGGGGGAAATGGCAGCTTACTATATTACAGAATCAAATTTAAGGAAATAAGATTTGGTAAAACAGTTGGCAGTGGGCAACGGGCAGTTGGCAATCATTGCCGGAAGCTTCTTTATTTGCAGCCTTAGCCATAGCCGTTCTTTTAACAAGTTGGCAAGCCCAAAGCCGCATTTGGCAGTTGAATTGGTCGGCATAGGCAGTACGCAGTAGGGAGTAAGCAGAACAGGCGGATCATCAGAAATAGGACCGTATTGAAAAAACCTATACAAATAACAATAAAGCTCATCTATTGTTAACCGCATATACTTCTTGATTCCTGAATTATTTCGTTCGGGACAATAGTGGAAAGCAAGCCTGTACCTCTAACAACTAGCGAAACCAGACTGAAAAAAATAGTGAAAACTCGCTTACCATCAGGATAGAATCCTGATCTTCCCCGTCAGCGATTACGTCAGGAATGACAAGCCACTTTGGTACCTAACAATAGCTTCATTCCGGCTGAAGCGATAGATGAAAACCGGATCCTGATCTACAACATAAAAGAAAATGGGATAAGGAAATACTGCTGTTAACACACAACAACTTCAGCTACAGCAACCCGGAACCCGAGACCCGGTACGCGAGACTCCAAAACATTCCCGGTAAAATATTTCTATCTTCCTGATAAGCCCGGAGGATTATTGTATCTTTGTCCGGTATATCTTCATGTTATAGAATATGGCTCCCAAAATTTTAATAATAAGCTCATATACCGGCCCCATGGTTTCGGCAAGGCCGGAAGCAGAAATGGTGCTCCGCCTGAAGAAAAAGGGAATGGATATAGATGTGATGTCAGACCCGCAAAGTTACTATGCTGACCTATTCAGAGAACACGGGATACATCTCTATCCTTACCGGCCCAAGCGTAAAATAAGCCTCCGTGAAATCCGTTATATCCGTGAAGTGCTTCAAAAAGGAAGGTATGATATCGTACACGTTTTCAACAACAAAGCCGTGAACAATGCCGTTTTCGCTTCCCGGAAACTTCCGGTGAAACTGGTAACCTATCGGGGATATACAGGCCATCTTTTATGGTACAAGCCCACCTCTCACATCAGCCACCTGCATCCAAAGGTTAGCAAAATCACCTGTGTCTCCGACAGACTGAGAAAAGATGTGCAGAAACAACTTTTCTTTAATAAAGATAAGGCAGTAACTATCTATAAAGGTCATGACCCGAAGTGGTACAAGGATATTGAGCCTTACAGCCGGAAGCAACTGGGCTTACCCCAAAATGCCTTTTTAGTAGGATGTGTGGCCAATGCCCGCCCAATGAAAGGCATCCCTCAACTGATTAAAGCATCCTATCATCTCAAAGATCATAAAGACGTACATTTTGTCCTGATTGGAAAAAACATGGATTCCCGGTACCATCGGAAATGGATTCGTGGATCCCCGCTTAGAAAAAATTTCCATATCCCGGGCTTTAAAAAAGATCCTTTGAATCACCTGGCCACCTGCGATGTGATGGTACTACCTTCCATTAAGGGAGAAGGCCTTTCAAAAGTTACCATCGAAGCCATGAGCACAGGCGTGCCGGTTATAGCCACCGATGTGGGCGGCAATGCCGAACTGGTACTTCACGAACAAACGGGGTTGCTGGTACCCCGAAAGGCACCAAAACAAATAGCCAAAGCCATCATCAACCTCAGGGAAAATGAAGAAAAAAGAAAAACGCTGGCCGAAAATGCCAGGAAGCACATACGGCAAAACTTCCATATTGATAATACAGTCAGAGAAATGAAAGATTTTTACGAAAGTTTGGTTAGCGAAAATTAATATATTGGTAATAAGCCGCTTAAAACCTTAAACCCCAATGTCAGAATTTCACTTTCAAAATATAACTGATTATTATAAACAGGGAAAAATCTCTATTTTTGCAGGATTTATTCTCTTTCAGCATCGATAGAATTATAGAGTCTAATAACTTTACAATCCTAAATTGTGATGAACGATGACAACAGCCAGGGATAAAGAAATTTTTTTCCATGTAGGACTACCCAAGACCGCTTCCACATTTTTACAGAGGAATGTATTCCCCAAATTTAAAGATATACAGTTCATCAAAAAACATGATTTCAAACAGAGAGGCCCCATTATTGAACAATCGGACCACCGGAAAATCCTTATGTCGATAGAACTTAACCCTGATGCGCAAGGTGGAAAAGAAAAGCTGGAAGATGTATCCCGGAAATATCCGCATACCCATCCCATTATCGTGCTCAGGAGACATGGATCCTGGTTAAAATCAAAATATAAATACTACCTCCGAAAACACGGAAGCGGAAGTTTTGACCAGTATTTCGACCTGAATGACAGAGGGATACTTGAAACCAGGAACCTGATGTTCTACCCTAAAATCAGTCTGTTGGAAGAACTTTTCGAACCCAGGCCACTCGTTCTGTTTATGGAAGAAATCAGGGAAAATCCTTTTGCCGTAATCGATCTGTTGGCTGATTATATGGGCGTAACCTATAACAAAGATGCCATACAAATTCGAACGGTAAAGAAATCGTATTCCCAGGAACAACTAAAGAAAGTGCACCGCTTCAACAGATGGTATCAGTATGATCACTCCAACATCCAATCGAAAACCAGAAAATTCATATATAAAAAGTTCAGTGGCCTCCTTTTGCATTCTGTCGCCTTCTTTGCCCCCATTATCCCTGATAAAACAAACGATAAGGAAACCCTTATTCCAGGCCATAAGATTGAAGAAGTGAATGAAGCTTTCCGGGAGGACTGGGAGAAATGCCTCGATTATGCCAGGCAGCATCGGAAGCTGTTATTTAAAGGATAAGACAAATAAGTAAACAGTAAGCACTAGGCAGTAGGCAGCGATTTAGCTACTAGTCCGGCGGGAGAGACGCAAGGCTTGCGTATCGGAGATTAAGAGAACAACAGCACG
>CAYNPZ010000012.1:33901-38055 GCA_964399175.1 uncultured Bacteroidales bacterium
GCCCTAGGCTATAGGCTAACAGCAATTTTAAAGTAAAAAATGCAGAACTATAAAACTAAACCACCAATCAAACCCCATGGGGATAAAAGGGGTTCGGAAATTCCCGCATCACCTGGTTGCAATATTCCAGGTCATCCTCACTAAAATACTCATAAAACCCACCTACCCTACCCTTTCGGGTTTTATAGGACTCCTTGTCGTTCACATCTTTCGGAGAAAGTACCCCCTTGAATGTCTTCTTAAAATACCCCTGTTTTTCCAGTTTGTGCATGTTATTAAACTGATAAAACTGTATGATGCGCTGCAGTTTATCCTCATCCAACTTTTTCACCCGGAGAAATTCCAGCAAATCTTTCATCACTGCCAAAGGATCTTCATGCATATCTTCATACTTAATCAGTTTAAAACCGGCAGGAACATGCCGGTTCTTATTCCAAATCTCATGGAACTTCAGAATCTTCTTGATTCCATAGCGTTCATCCCGAATAAAATCCGAGATGGTGCCGTTAAACGACTCATGTCTTTTAGTCATCTGAAAATATGAAGAAACCACTGTATCCCTTGGGTCCCTTACCATAATAACAATACGGTTGCGGCTGTAATGCGATTTGTTTTCAGGCAGATCCCAGTAGGGAATATTAAGCGCATTTTGCGAACCATCGTGCGCATAGGATGGAATGATATGCAAATCGTTTAGCATGACCCTTAGCCAGGTACGTCCTGATTTGGGGTAGGAAATAACAATCACGTCCCTGTAAGGACCAAATTGCCGGTTATAGCGTTTTCTTATTCCCTGTTTCAAAGTGGCAAACAGTTGTAACATATGGTTCAGGCTTATAGGGTGGAATATTGAAAAATTTCCAACCTCTTTTTTCTTGTTTTGTGTTAGTTTTGCAAAAATAATAAACCTTTTGATACGATCATGAAATGGATTGAAGATATCGGAAAGGACCTGCTGAATCATTCCCGGGTGGCCAAACTGATCCATTATCTTCAGAACAGGAAAAACAAAGACGCAGTGTTCATCTGGATACCCAAAAATGCAGGCACCAGTATATACAAAACACTGAAAAAACACGGTTGTCTTAAAGCCAAAAAGCGCGTAGAGGAATTTTACTTCGAAGACTTTGAATTCTTTGGCTATAATATGGAACCCGACCAGATTCTGGCGCAACAGTAATTTTAGGTTAAATGGAATACCCGGATTCATCAGGCATTGCTGTAAAATGACCTCCATATGGTATCCTGATGGTCAGTAGCAAAATTTTATGAAGGATTACGGGTCAAATTCAAAGAAGATCTCATTATTTACTTAATTTTGCCGCCGAAAGAAATACCAGTAACATATTCACTTAACAGACAGATTCCGATCCAATGTATGCATTTAAAAAATTAACAGGATACATCATCCCCTACTGGAAAAATGCGGTTTTAGGGATTTTTCTGAATCTACTGGGAACCTCCTTCTCCCTTTTTTCCTTTACCATGGCCATGCCATTTCTGAAGATCCTGTTTGATCAAAAAACAACTGTTACCGAACCCGTGCCATTTCAATTAAATGCCGAATCCATCCAGCATAATTTCAATTATATGGTCAGCCAGATTATCATGGATAAAGGACCGGAAACGGCTCTGGTTATAGTAAGTCTTATGGTGGTGGGCCTGGTGCTGCTAAAAACTTCCTTCACCTATCTTGGAAACTTCACCATTGTACCCCTCATTAACGGGGTGATCAGAGACATCAGGAACAAACTGTATCTGAAGATCACCAACCTTCCCATCGCTTACTATTCTGAGGAGCGGAGAGGCGACATTCTTCTGAAAACCACCGGCGATGTGCAGGAACTGGCCAACACCATTCTGAATCCATTGCGCCAGGCAGTCAAAGCACCCATACAGATCATCATCTATATAACCGCCCTCTTTGTGATGAACTACAAACTCACCTTTTTTGTACTGGTACTGATCCCATTAAGCGGATATGCGATCAGTGCGGTGGGTAAGAATCTGAAGAAGGCCTCCGTCAAGGGTCAGAACAAGCTGGGAGAGCTGCTTTCCATGCTGGAAGAAACAATTTTCGGGTTGCGCATCATCAAAGCTTTTAACTCCGAAGAACGGGTCAAACGAAAATTTCAAAGGGAAAACCAGAAATATACCCGCATCATGAACCGCATCCTGAGGAAAAGGATGCTGGCCAATCCTTTTAGTGAATTTCTCTCCATGTCTGTTATCGTAATCATTATGTGGTATGGGGGATCACAGGTGCTAAGCCCTGGTGTTAACGCCCTTTCACCGGAGGCATTCATTACCTATCTGATCATCTTCTCACAGGTTATTCAACCCTCCAAAGTGATCTCCAATTATTACTACAATATAAAAAAAGGCCTTGCTTCCTTCGACCGGATAGAAAGCGTTTTGAATGCCGAAGAAACCATAAAGGAAAAACCGGATGCCCAAAACCTCAAAGAATTCAAAGAATCCATTGAATATGACAATGTGAGCTTCTGGTACAACCATGATTACGTGCTAAGCAACGTCAGTCTGGACATCAAAAAAGGCCAGACGGTAGCCATCGTAGGCCAGTCGGGTGCGGGTAAATCCACTTTGGTAAGCCTGCTGCCCAGGTTTTATGATGTGAAAGGAGGAGAGATCCAGGTTGACGGAATTCCCATAAAAGATCTGAAGGTAAAAGACCTCAGAGGGCTTATCGGACTGGTTACCCAGGAATCAATTCTGTTCAATGACACGGTATACAACAACATCGCATTCGGAAAAGATAATGTCACATACGAACAGGTTGAAGAAGCTGCGCGGGTGGCCAATGCCCATGAATTCATCATGGACCTGGAAAAGGGATATGAAACCAACATCGGGGACCAGGGCAACAAGCTCTCAGGCGGCCAGAAACAGCGCATCAGTATCGCCCGTGCAGTCATGAAGAACCCGCCCATCCTGATACTGGACGAAGCCACCAGCTCACTCGACACCGAATCGGAAAAGCTGGTCCAGGATGCCCTCTACCGGCTAATGCACAACCGTACTTCCATCATCATCGCCCACAGATTATCAACAGTCCGCGAAGCAGATAAGATTGTGGTTCTCCATCAGGGCAGCGTAAGGGAAACCGGCTCACACAACGAGCTGATCCAACAGCAGGGTATTTATAAGAAGCTGCATGAGATGCAGATGTTTGAGTGAAACTCTACAGAACTGAGAAGAGGAGAAGACGGGAAAAGGAGAAGAGGGGAAAAAGAGAAAAGGAGAAGACGGGAAGACGGGAAAACGGGAAGAGGGGAAGAGGAGAACGGTGAATATGAAAAGACGGAAAGAGGAGGATTGAAAAGGTGAGAAAGAAAAAATTAAAAATAAAGGCATGTAAAATACGTCGATGATAAATTAACCATTGAAGAAAATTACCATGGAAATTATTAAAAGTCACAAAGAACTGAAAGTCTATCAGAAAACTTTTAAAAAAGCAATGGAAATCTTTGAGATAACAAAAAAATTTCCCAAAGAAGAGACGTATGCTTTAACCGACCAAATAAGAAGGTGCTCAAGATCGGTATGTAGCAATATTGCAGAGGCTTTCAGAAGACGCAGATACTTAAAAATATTTGCCCTGAAATTAAATGAAAGTGAAGCTGAGGCAGCAGAAACGCAAAATTGGCTGGATTTTAGCCTTGAGTGTAAATATATAAATAAATCAACCTACACGAGACTATATAGAGAATATGATGAAATTATCGGGATGCTTGTAAATATGCAAAAATCATCCGAAAAATGGAAACTGGATTCTTAAAATACTCCCCTTCTTTTAGTAAGAATTCATAACCAAGGCTATTACTTGGCTATAACTTTTTGGTCTAATATCCAGCATCTTACAGTTAAAACGACAACCCCCTTAATTCTTTATATTCTTTCCTCATTTTCAAGCCATCCTTTCTTCTCCTCTTTTTCTTTTATTCCCATTTTCCCAGTTCTCCTCTTCTCAGTTCTCCTCTTCTCAGTTCTCCTCTTCCCAGTTCTCCTCTTCCCAGTGCTCGTCTTCTCAGTGCTCCTCTTCTCAGTTCTCCTCTTCTCAGTTCTCCTCTTCTCAGTTCTCCTCTTCCCAGTTCTCCTCTTCCCAGTTCTCCTCTTCTCAGTTCTCCTCTTCT
>CAYNPZ010000012.1:38155-44716 GCA_964399175.1 uncultured Bacteroidales bacterium
CTCCTCTTCCCAGTTCTCCTCTTCCCAGTTCTCCTCTTCTCAGTTCTCCTCTTCTCAGTGCTCCTCTTCTCAGTGCTCGCCTTCTCAGTGCTCTTCTTCACGTTTTCATAATTAACTACCCAAACCGAGCGTATAATCTTCCACCATTAACTTAATGCATCCACCAAAATTTCCACTATCTTTGATTCATCGTTAAAATTTAACAGATATTTCATTATATAAGTAAGATGAAGCCAAACCAAACCATAGCATTTGTCAATTCCAATATAGCCTGGGGTGGTGGGGAGAAGTGGCATTTTGAAATGGGAAAAAGGCTCCATGAAAAGGGATATCCCGTTTTTTTTGTGGTGCACAAAAAAAGTGCATTATGTCAAAAGGTCAAAGAAGCTAATCTACCGTATGCAGCCATTATAATAAACAATTTCAGCTTTCTTAACCGGTTTAAGATCCGGAGTATTTCCCGGATTTTCAGGGAACGCAGAGTAAGTTCGGTGATAATGAACCTGCCTTCCGATGTGAAGGTGGCCGGACCTGCCGCACGAAAGGCGGGAGTAAAAAAAATCATGTACCGCAGGGGCACAGCCCTGCCGGTGAACAACAACCTGTATAACCGCTACCTCTTCAAGAAAGTCATTACCCACATCATCACCAATTCGCACGCCACCAAAAACCTGCTTCTGCAAAAAAATGCCAGGCTGGTAGATAAAAGCAAATTCCGGATCATCCACAACGGCCTGGACTTTCAAGAATTTGACAGCCGTCCGGTAACACCGTTGTATACCAGACAGGGCAATGAACTGGTAATTGGCAATGCCAGCCGCTTTGTCGAGCAGAAAGGCCACAAGCTGCTGATCGAAGTAGCAAGGAAACTCAAGTCACGGGAAGTGCCTTTCCGGCTCCTGCTTGCCGGTGAAGGAAAACTGAAGGAGTCCATTATTAAACTATCGAAAAAAGAGGATGTTTATGAAAATCTGATATTTACCGGTTTTATCAAGGACATCAAAAGCTTCATGGCTTCCATAGACATCTTTTTGCTGACATCCCTCTGGGAAGGATTCGGTTATGTTATCGTTGAGGCTATGGCAGGAGAAAAACCCGTGATCGCCTTTGATATCAGCAGCAACCCGGAGATCATACGCGACGGGGAGAATGGTTACCTCATCCCATTTCGGGATACGGATATCTTTGCAGAAAAGATAATTACCCTCTATAACAACCCCCGGCTCATAGAAAAGATGGCAAGGGAAGCAAGAAAGACAGCTGCGGAAAATTTCGATATGGACTATATGGTCAGGCAGATTGAGGAACTGATTGGAAAGTAGAAATATAGGCGGGAGCAGCAAGGGATGTAGCTACAGGGGGCATAAAAATTTATTGAAACTGCAATAATTCAAAGTAAGAGTTAAATATAGAAAATAAGTTGGCAAAGGGCAGTTGGCAACCCTGAAGGCTGCAGTCGGGAGATATATTCGATAGTCATTCGGTAGTCATTCATCCAGAAGTTGGTCCCGCATTCTGCGGGAGCAAAGGGCAGTCGGCAAACCAGAAGCTACAGCTGGCAATAGAATATATATAATCATTTGTGGTCATTTATTGTCATTTGGTTGTCATTTGGTTGTATCCGCATAAAATCGCTTGCTCCAGGCTCTTTGCCCTATGCGCTATGCTTTCTTACAGATGTTATTTCTCTCATAAAAAAATCAGAAATCTTTGGCATTAAAAGAATCTTTTATACTTTTGCAGTCCGCAAATAAAAATTAAAGAATCGGAGCAATGTACGCAATAGTTGATATAGGAGGTTTTCAGTACAAGGTGGAAAAAGACAAGAAGTACTTTGTTAACCAGCTGAACCAGGAGGAAGGTTCGCAGATAGAGTTCGACCAGGTATTGCTGGTGGATAACGATGGCGACGTAAAGGTGGGCAAACCCACTGTGGATGGCGCCAAAGTATCGGCCAAGGTTGTTTCACATGCTAAAGCCGATAAGAAAACCGTTTTCAAGAAGAAAAGACGTACGGGCTATAGGGTGAAAAGAGGTCACCGCCAGCCTGTAACACAGATACAAGTGGAAGATATTGTTGCTTAATTTAAAAACATTGACTTATGGCACATAAGAAAGGAATGGGTAGTACCCGTAACGGCCGCGACTCTGAGAGCAAACGACTAGGTGTTAAACTATACGGAGGACAACAGGCCAAAGCGGGGAATATCATCGTAAGACAAAGAGGAACCAAACATTATCCCGGAAAAAACGTCGGGATCGGTAAGGATTATACCCTTTTTGCCCTTGTTGATGGAAACGTTGAATTCAGAAAAAGAAAGAACCGTTCATACGTATCCGTTACACCGGCGGAAAATTAAGCCAATGAAGCACCATGTGCACATGTTTTTATGCACACTGAGCTTCAAGCGGCACAAGTAATAGGATTGGTTAATCGCTGTTAACGATTTCGGTCCCTATAACATGTAAAAAAATCAGATTCTCCTGTATTCGCCATTTTAAATTACCGATACAGGAGATTTTTTATTCATGCTAAAACCCTTTGCCCATGCTTTCACTACAATACATCCGGGAAAATTCAGATTACATCATTGAAAGGCTCAAAACCCGTAACAATGATTACACCGAAACCATTGAAAAACTCAAGCATCTCGACGACGAAAGGCGTAGCACTCAGCAAAAGGTGAACACCGACCAGTCGGAGCTCAACACGCTCTCCAAAAAGATCGGCCAGCTCTTCAGAGAAGGCAAAACTGAAGAGGCCAATGAAGCCAAAAACAAGAATGCGGATCTCAAGCAGAAGATCAAAGAAAACCAGTACCGGCTGAACGAAATAGAAGAAAAAATCCGTGACCTGCTGACTCAGGTGCCCAATGTACCCCATCCATCTGTAATACAGGGCAAGGGTGAAGAGGACAATCAGTTTGTCCGTTCAGGCGGCGAGACAACTCAATTGGGTCCGGATGCGCTGCCCCACTGGGAACTGGGCAAAAAGTATGATATCCTCGACTTCGACCTGGGCAACAAGATTACCGGACGGGGTTTTCCGCTATACAAAGACAAAGGCTCCAGGCTGCAGCGTGCAATGATCAACTATTTTTTGGATAAAGCGCGCGAAGAAGGCTACCAGGAAATGTTGCCTCCATTGATGGTCAATGAGGAGAGTGCCTTTGCCACCGGCCAGTTACCCGATAAGGAGGGCCAGATGTATGCCGTGCCCATCGATAATTTTTACCTGATCCCTACGGCAGAGGTTCCGGTTACCAACATTTACAGGGATACGATCCTGGAAGATAAGGACCTACCTTTAAAAATGACCGCCTATACGCCATGCTTCAGAAGAGAGGCAGGCTCATGGGGGAAGGAAGTACGCGGCCTGAACCGGGTACATCAGTTTGATAAGGTAGAGATCGTCCAGATTGATCACCCCGAAACATCCTATGAAACACTTGAAAAAATGACCTCTTATGTAGAAAGGCTTGTTCAGTCTCTTGGGCTGCCTTATCGCATTATGCGGCTCTGCGGAGGCGATCTGGGTTTTGCCGCTGCACTCACTTACGACTTTGAGGTGTTTTCCTCCGCCCAAAACAAATGGCTGGAGGTAAGTTCAGTGTCAAACTTTGAGTCGTACCAGGCCAACCGGATGAAACTACGGTTTCGTAAAGAAGGAAGTAAAAAGCCTCAACTCGCACACACGCTGAATGGAAGTGCCCTGGCCCTGCCGCGGTTGCTTGCCGCTTTACTGGAAAACAACCAGGATGAAAAAGGCATCAGGATCCCGGAAGTGCTGAGGGAATATACCGGATTTGACTATATCAGCAAATAATTTGGGTTAAATTTACTCTAAACAGCTTTGTTGACCTGTTATATTTGTTAAATTTGTATTTTAGCGAATTCATAAACGATAAAAAGCACACCATATGGGGGTAAGGGCGAAAAGATGGTATGCGCTATATACCAAGTCAAGGGCCGAAAAAAAAGCGGAAAGGGAGCTGAAACTAAAGGAGCTCGAGGCCTATCTGCCGCTGGAAAAAAGACTCAAGCAATGGAGCGACCGTAAAAAATGGGTTTATGAACCCTTAATCCGCTCCTACATCTTCCTAAGGGCCAATCAAAAAGAACTATACCAGGCTTATTACACCCCGGGTATTGTCACAATAGTGAATTTTGAAGGGAAACCCGCTCCCATTCCAGATAAACAGATACAGGCCATCAAGGAGTTACTGAAAAGCGGTGAGCACTACGAGGTTACTTCGGATGAGTTTGATGTGGGAGAAATGGTTGAAATTCAAGCAGGTAATCTCAAAGGTTTCCAGGGTGAGCTCGTCAAGCAGCTGAACCGCTATAAAGTGCTCCTCCGCATTGATGTTATACAGCAAAATATCCTTATCAACATCAATCCATCATACCTGAAAAAGTTGATGATGGATTAGCTTTCACCCTCCGAAATATCCGTCTTTATGCCTTTTTCTGCCCATACTCCGTGGGACTGAGGAAGCGGAGCTGTCTCTTTTGAAAAGGTTTGAATGTTTGACCGGAGAATAAAAATGCAGTTGGCAAAAAGCAATTTGCAGCCTACTATATTACAAAATTAAATTTAAGTAAATAAGATATAGCAATACAGTTGGTCCCGCATTCTACGGGAGCAATTGGCAGTTAGTCCCGCATTCTGCGGGAGCAACCCCTGAAAGCTACAGTTGGCAGGAAAATTAAATTGCCATTCGGTGGTCATTCATCTATAAGTTGGCAAATGTAGAAAAGATTTATTCACCAGGACAATAAAGTAAACTGGATAAAAACCATGATCAAAGAAGAAAAGCTGCCTGACCACATACTCGATAAAATTCCCGGATTGGTGGAACGGCTGAAGAAAGAAAAGGACCTTGAAGCATTTTATATATATGGCAGTGGTGCTAAAAATGAACTAAAGCCACTGAGTGATCTTGATTTTGCTATTTTATTGGATATCAGCTCAATACACAAGAAGCTTTTTCGACGTGAACTGGATTACCGGGTGTACATTACAGATTACCTGCACTCAGAAGAATTTGATCTGATATTGCTTAACAGGGCACCGCTTCGTTTTGCCCATTCGGTTTTAAGAGAAGGTAAAATGTTGTATTGTAAAAACACCATAGCGGTAATCAATTTTTCCGAATACATCAACAAGCATTACCTTGATTTTAAATTCCATAAATCTGAATTTGACAGGATCTTCCAGGAAGAATTGGATCATCGCTATGGATAACAGAATCAACGACCACCTCCAGCGGTTGAATCGATATTTGCATCAGCTCAAAAATCTTGCTGACACAGATAAAAAGGATTTTATTGAAAATGTCCTTTACATAGCTTCTGCTGAACGATATCTTCATTTGGCTATAGAAAGTTGCCTGAACATCGGAAACAGAATTCTCTCCCTGGAGCAATTCAATAAGGCTATCAGAGCTCCTGAAAGTTATGCTGATATATTCAAAGAACTGGCAAAAATTGATGTAATTTCATCTGAGTTTTCTGAAGAGTTGATTTTAATGGCAAAATATAGAAACCGTCTGGTGCACATTTATTGGGAGATCAAGCCTGAGGAAATATATGAGATACTCCAGACCAGACTTGTTGATTTCGAAAAACTGATGGATAGTGTGTTGCAATATTATAAAGAAAGATAAATAAGAAGTGAAGAAGTCAGACATTAGAACAAGCCTCCAAAAAACCGAGATAATCAGTTAATCCTTAACCCGAGACCCAAAACGAGGGCACAAACGCACGGCTGCACGACAGAGCGACGAAGCGAAAATGCGATGGGGCGAAAATGCTAAAGGATTCTATAGGTAATAGCTTTAGCTACAGTCAACTCGAGACTCGAGATACGAAATGTGAGAATGTTTTAATTTGAACCACATAGGACATAGAAGACACATAGGAAAATCACATAGGACTATTAGCTACAGACAACTCTGGACTTGAGACAATGGCATGAGCACACGACGGGACGAATGAACAACAGCGCGATGGAAAGAGAGAACGACACGGCGAAGTAACGATTAAGAAGTTTTGAGTAAAAAGGGGTCATTTGTTGTCATTCAGTTATTTTCTAAGAATAAATTAATCGTCCGCAGATAAAGCAAAAAAATTTTCTTTTTTTGACCATAGCCTCAATCAACCTCAAACCTGAAACATCAAACATTAAACCTTCAACTCTTTGTTCTGAGCGCTACACTCTGTGCTATTTTAGCATTCAATCATTGACCCTAGCTACATCCAACACGAAACCCGAGACACGGCACGAACGCACGACTAGCATGAAAGAACGACGGAACGAAGGGGCGATGGGGCGACGAAAAAGTTAGTAATGAGCAGAGAGTTTCCCCTCCGCTGTCCTTTCTACCCTTAGCCTTAGCCTTTCTTAACCTTAAACCTTGAACTTCTTGCCCTGTGCCCTATGTGTCTTATCTCAATACTCACAACTCACTACTATACCAATAGCTATATTAATCGTTTCTTTTTATTATTTTTGAGCCCATGAACCGAATACAAACCCTCATATTGCTAATGCTCATC